>CAIRMY010000065.1 GCA_903879775.1 uncultured Bacteroidota bacterium | reverse complement strand
TTAGATCCAACTTCAGTTTTGATGCAATTTTGGAATCAGGTATCATTTTATGTAAATTTAGAATGTCCTATTTTTAGTTATAAATTTTTAAATTTAATTTTAATGGTTGTAATTGCAATTGGAGCTATTTATGCCATTTTCTTATTTAAAAATCGGAAATTGCAATTGAAAATTTCTAAGTCCCTTTTACTTTTAAATTTTGCATTCTTGGTTGTTTTATTGGTCGATTTTTATCTTACAAAGAAACAATTTACATCACTCATATCAATCAATACTTTAGGTTTTCAAATATTGTGGCCGGTATTGATGGTTGTGTTTGCAATTTTGGCTTTAGTTGGCATTCGTTCCGATGAAAAATTGGTCCAAAGCATGGATAGAATTCGATGAGATTTGCCTTTCTAATTATTTTATTGGTCTCTTCTTTTTCGGAGGGACACTCACAGAGCGCAAAGTCAAATGTCCCTCAAAAACAGAAAGCTTTCTCTGAAGCAAAGACTTCCGAAGATATTTTTCTGACGCCTTACGAAAAGGGAAATTATACCAAAACTGCTACATATGCAGAAACGTTTGAATGGTATCAAAAAATTCAAAAGGCTTTTCCTCAGAGAACATCTTTGTTTGAAATTGGAACCACCGATATTGGTTTACCTATGTATTGTTTCAAAATAGGGGGGAGGCCATTGGTTGAAACTCAAAAAAAAGGTCAAGCAACGGTTGGAGAAGCTAAAAATAAATTCAATAAAAACAACTTTAAAGTTTTAATAAATAACAACATACACCCTGGGGAACCAGAAGGTACTGATGCTTGTATGTTGTTGGTGAAAGATATGCTTGTCAACGGAAATCGATTCCGAAGAATGTTCGAGCATTTAGATGTTTTCATCATTTTACAATTCAATGTAGATGGAACTTTAAATCGAAGTTCAACCTCCCGTGCAAATCAAGACGGACCAGATGAATATGGATTCAGGGGGAATGCGAAAAATTTAGATTTGAATCGTGATTTTGTAAAACTCGATAGCAGGAATACCCAAACTTTGGTTTCATTTATGGCCAAAGAAAAATTCGATTACTTTGTCGACAATCACACATCTAATGGTGCTGATTATCAATACACGTTGACGTATTTTCATACAAGAATTGAGAAATTGCCTTCGTATTTGGTAAAAACGACGTTGATGGTAGATACATTACTGAAAAGTTCGTTGTTAAATGCAGGTTGGCCAACTTCGCCTTATGTGAATACCATGCAAGAGGTTCCAGATAGCGGATTGGTTGGATTTTACGAATCTCCACGATATGCAACTGGTTGGGCTTCGCTGAAACATACGATAGGATTTACTGTTGAAACACATATGTTGAAGCCTTTCCATACGAGGGTTGATGCAACCAGAGATTTTTTAGAAAACTTCTTAAATTGTGTTGCAAGCGATAAAATTATGGCGCAAAAGAAAAGTGATCAACTGCGTTTTCGTTTAAATTCTAATTTGAATGTTGCAAAATACAATCATTTTAAGTTAGACCTTGGCAGTTATGAATGGATGGATTTTCTGGGTTACGAATTTGGATATAAGCCAAGTGGTGTATCAGGTTTGCCAAGATTGTATTACGATCGCAATAAACCCAAAACCATTCGCCTTAAATATTACAATCATTATGTTGCCACCGATTCGGTTAAGATGCCTAAAGCTTATGTTGTGCCATTTGCTTACAAGGAAGTGATAGATCGATTGAAGTTAAACGGAATTGAAATGAAAGCGTCTAAAGCCGATACGAGCATGCTTTGCAATGTAAGTTATATATTGGACTATAAAACCGTTAAAGATCCTTATGAGGGACATTATTTGCATTCTCAAGTGAAAATGAGGGATACAATGATGAAGATAAAAGTTTATGCTGGAGATATGCTGATTTTTGTAACACCTGAGAACAGCGATTTTTTGTCGGCAACGTTAGAACCTAAATCGCCAGATAGTTATTTCTGTTGGAACTTTTTTGATGGCATATTGCAACAAAAAGAGGGCTATAGTGCTTATGTCTTTGAAGATAAAGCGGTTGAAATTTTATCTAAGAATCATAACTTAAAAGCATCATTGTTGATGAAACAACAACAAGATCCCGATTTTGCAAAAGATGCTGGTGCTCAGTTAGATTATATTTACAAGCATTCTGAGTATTACGAAAAATCGCACAAGCGTTACCCAGTGTACAGGGTTTTGTGGTAATGTAATTTTAGATTACTCGCCGAAATACTCAACAAAATTATTTTGGGTTTCCCAAAGTGTAATTTTGTGCAAATGAACACCTTCCGGAAGCTTTGCAGCAATTCTATGCCAAACGGCAACTGAAATATTTTCTATCGAAGGCATTTTTCCCTCCAACCAAGGAACATCTAAATTTAAATTTTGATGGTCTAAATGGTATATGACTTCCTCACGAATGATGACTTTTAGTTTCTTCAAATCCATCACACAACCGGTATCTGGATTTGGTTGCCCTTTTACACAAACGTAGAGATCGAAATTGTGACCATGGAAATGAGGATTGGCGCATTTGCCAAACACTTCAAAGTTCTTATCATCAGACCAATTTAAATTCCAAAGCTGGTGAGCAGCGTTAAAATGTTCTTTGCGAGTAATGTAGAGTAGGGGCATTTCGGGTACAAAATTAAATCTAAAATTTGGCTTAATACCAAGTTTTCAGTTTTTCTATGGTTGTTTTAATATCCTCGATTGTATTGTATTTTCCAAAGCTAAATCGAATGGTTGTTCTGTCAGTTCCAGGTTTAATACAATTGATCACATGGCTTCCACCCGTTGCACCGCTAGAGCAAGCACTTCCTCCACTTGCAGAGATTCCGTTAATGTCTAAGTTGAACAATAACATGTTGCCGGCATCAGAACTCGGAAAAGAAACGCTCAATACGGTGTACAAGCTATTTCCTTCAGGGTCGCCATTGAATTCAATACCCGCAATATTCTCTTTTAACGCCTGAATCATTTCAGACTTGAGTTTGCTGATATGGGTATGTTTGTGTTCTAAATCACGATAACTGATTTCAAGTGCCTTCGCTAAACCAACAATTCCATATACATTTTCAGTTCCACCGCGAATTTCTCTTTCTTGCGCACCGCCAGTAATTTCTGGAGTCACACGGTTTTTCTTATTCATGTACAAAAATCCAATTCCTTTTGGACCGTTGAATTTATGTCCTGCACCACAAAGGAAATCTACATATCCTTTGCTTAAGTCAAAATTAAAATGACCCATGGTTTGCACTGTGTCACAATGGAAAAGGGCATTTGCTTGATGAATGTTGTTTCCAACTTCTTCAATGTTGAGCATGTTGCCAATTTCATTATTGGCATGCATTAAACTCACAATTGCATTGGGATATTTATTGAGCAATTCATACAAATGGGTTGTGTCAACATGTCCATTCGGCAAGATATTGACCATTTGTAAATTGATATTTGCAGTTTTATGAAGGTCTTCAGCTGTATGTAACACAGCATGATGTTCAATTGGAGAAGAAATGATGGTTTTAACGCCTAAACTAGCCACCGAACCTCTAAGTGCAAGGTTGTCGGCTTCGGTTCCACCTGAAGTAAAGAAGATTTCTCCTGGAGAGCATTTTAATAAAGAGGCAACTTTGCCACGAGATTCTTCAATTACATTTTTTACTTTTCTACCATGTCCATGTGATGAACTTGGGTTTCCAAAATGTTCGCGCATCATTGGAACCATGGCGTCAACAACTTCAGGATCCATTGGAGTGGTTGCTGCGTTGTCTAAGTAAATTCTTTCAGTTAAATTGTTCATTAAATATGTTTATTAATATTTAAATAGCCCATAAACTTATAACAAAGTTTAGCCATTGTGAATTCTGTGATAATGTCAACTTCACGCGGTGCAATTTCAACGATATCGAATCCAACCACTTTTTTTCTTTCGCAAAGTCTTTTTAATAGTTTTGTGCCTTGTTGCCAAGACAATCCGCCTGGTTCGGCAGTTCCAACCGCTGGAACAATCGATGGGTCGAAGCCATCAGCATCAATAGAAACATAAACCACATCGCCTAATTTATCGATACATGCATCAATCCATTGGTCGTCTTTATCGAGCATATGGGCATACCAGGTATTGATAATTGGTGAAGATTTAATGAGTTGTGATTCTTCAATGCACTGCGCGCGGATGCCTACTTGAACCAAATTTACGCCCATATCGTTAATTCTAGCCATCACGCTCGCGTGTGAGTAGGGATTCCCGTTGTATTCCTGACGTAAATCTGAGTGTGCATCAATTTGCAACACAGATATTGAGGGATATTTTTCTTTGTAAGCACGAATAAAACCGTTAGTTACGGTGTGTTCAGCGCCCAAAGAAACTACAAATTTGTCTTTGTTTAGAAGTTCACGTGTTTGATTGGCAATGAGAACCATTGCATCTTCATCCACTTTTCCTTCAAAATCTAAAGAATCTAATGTTGCAATCCCAATATTTTTATAGGTTTCTTGGTCAATTTCTTCATCGTAGAATTCTACGAAATGAGAGGCATCAACCATGGCTTTAGGTCCTTTGTCGGAGCCAGCAATATAACTACTTGTGTATTCGTATGGGATTTGTTGAATGACAACCTTTGCATTTTCAAGGGTTGTTAATTCAGCATCGGGTAGGGCTAAAAAGCCTTCTTCAGCAGGTAAAACTTTCATTTTGAATTACTTTACACGCTCCATATATTCACCAGTACGGGTATCAACTTTAATTTTTGTTCCAATATCAATAAACAAAGGAATGAAAACAGTTGCACCGGTTTCAACGGTTGCTGGTTTAAGCGTGTTTGTGGCAGTATCGCCTTTCAAACCTGGCTCAGTATAAGTAATTTCAACAACGGCAGTATGCGGCGGTTCAGCAGAAATAGGAATTTCACCACCTTCAAACGCAATGATTACGGTGTCACCTTCTTTCATGAATTTAGCACCATCACTAAATAAATGCTTTTGAACAGGAATTTGATCGTAAGTATCGTTGTCCATGCAAACATAAGCATCACCTTCTTCGTAAAGATATTGGAGTTCTCTTGTTTCTACACGCACAATTTCAACTGTTTCACCACTACGAAAGCGATTTTCGGCCAATTTGCCGTCTTTTACTCGGCGCATTTTTGCTTGATAAAAGGCACGTAAATTACCTGGAGTTCTGTGTTGCCATTCAATGATGTGGCATAATTCGCCATTATAACGAATAAAATTACCGTTTGAAACGTCTTGAGTAGTTGCCATACGATTGCAAAGGTAGGATTTTTTTTTAAATGAAGGATGTACTCCTGATTTTCAATTTGAAGTTGTGCGAGCCTTAATATTTTAACTTTAGACCATAACGCAGCATAGCGTAGTTAATTAGATATTGACGATTTCTAGCCAAAGGACTATTTAAACCGCATGTTCGAGGGCAAGGTAACATGGAAATGATTTTAATGCTTTGTGAACGAGATAGTTTTTCAGCGGGGATTTTAAAATAATACTGTGCGGCTTCATCTACGCCAAATGCACCACGACCCATTTCAATTACATTTAAATAGACTTCTAGAATTCTTTTTTTGCTCCAAAAAATCTCTATCATGCAGGTATAATAAGTTTCTATGCCTTTACGAATCCAACTTCGACCTTCCCAGCAGAAAACATTTTTTGCAGTTTGTTGTGAGATTGTGCTTGCGCCTCTTGTTTTTTTGCTTTTTGCATTGTGTTCAATGGCCTTTTCAATGGCACCAAAATCGAATCCCCAATGATCGAAAAAAATCTGATCTTCACCAGCCAATGCTGCAAGTTGAAAGTGTTTGGGAATTTCTTCTATTGGCATCCAACGGCCTTTTTCACCCCTGAGCTCACTTTGAGAGTTTTGAATCAGTGTAAAAGGTGGGTTTATAAAAATATAGAGTAAAACGGGAACAATGGAGATGAGCCATGCGATAAACGCATATTTTAAAAACTTCCTAAATACAAAAAATGAAAACATACTCAATAATATGTAAAAAATACTAAAAGCCTTGTATTCCGTTTACTGTGGTGTACTTTAAGACTAAGTTCTTATTCGGATAAATTCGCTTGAAAGCACTTTGTACCATAATGGTGGCTTCGTGGAATCCGCATAAAATAAGTTTTAATTTCCCTTCATAAGTATTGATGTCGCCAATGGCATAAATTCCAGGTACGTTAGTGCTGTAATCTAAAGTGTTAACCTCAATTGCAATTTTATTGATGTTAAGTCCCCAATTGGCAACTGGGCCTAATTTTGGCGACAATCCAAATAAGGGTAAAAAGCAGTCAGCATCAACCCATTGCAACTCTGTTTCACCTTTGATGGTGGCACCCACTTTATTTAAGTTTCCGTTTCCATCTAAATGGGTAATCTCTGAATTCAACATCAATTTCATATGTCCCGATTCACTTAAATCCATCACTTTTTGAACGCTATCTAAGTGGCCACGGAATTCAGTGCTTCTATGGACTAAGATTACTTCAGAGGCAACGTCCTTCAAAAATAAAGCCCAATCTAAAGCGCTATCACCACCACCGGCAATGACAACTTTTTTATTGCGATACTTTTCTGGATCCTTAATCATATAATCAACCCCTTTTCCTTCAAAATCGGCAATGTTGGCAATTGGCGGCTTTCTCGGCTCAAAACACCCAAGTCCTCCCGCAATTGCGATATTTGGTGCTATGTGCTGAGTTCCTTGATTTGTGGTTACAATGAATTGGTTATCGGAAGTCTCTTCAATTGAAATAGCCTTTTCACCAAGGGTAAACCCAGGCTTAAAAGGTGCAATTTGCTCCATTAAATTATCGATGAGATCCCCTGCTAAAATACTTGGAAAACCAGGTATGTCGTAAATTGGTTTTTTTGGATAAATTTCGGTCAATTGCCCACCAACTTGAGGTAAAACATCAATTAAATGACAACGAAGTTTTAGTAAACCAGCTTCAAAAACGGTAAATAAACCAACAGGGCCTGCGCCAATGATGATAATATCGGTTCTAATCATCTTGCAACAAAGATAAAGATACTCAGCATAAACATGATTGAACAAAGTTAGTTAATTGCGAAAAATGTATCACGAAAAACGATTATTCGTCGGTTCTTAGCAAACCAAACTCCGATAATCGGTAGGTTCTTTCGCCAACTTCTACAACATCACCTTTTTTAAATTTTCTAAGGTTTCTAATTTCATCGTTGGTTTGAATGATGGTTCCACCTGTTTCTCTTGCAAGCATAAAATAGTCGAAAGGGATATTTCCATCAACATTCCCACACAAAACAATCGAAACTGGTTTTTTCAATTGCTTCAGCAGCACAATATCTTTGATAGGAGCGCCGGCATCGGCAATCATGAGAATCGTATCTATATCGGTCCATTTTTTAGCGCAACTAATGATGGCTTCAATATTGTTTTCAGGGATATCGCCACCATTTCCATTTTCCATGGCGGTTAAAATAGTTTGGTAAATGGTATCAAAATTGTTACTATTTACGTTGTAAACACCCCCCGATGATCCAATGCGTTTGATCAATTCTGGAGCGCCATTCCCATCATTAAAAAAGGTAAATCTACTGTTTTTAAGTACTTCGGAATTGTATTTTAAAAAAAGTAAAACTTGAGCAGAATAAGGGCCCATACTCCCAGTAACATCGGTTACAATGCCCCATTTTCCTTTCCAAGTTTTGTTCACCAACGCATCATATTCATTGGTATTTTGTAAGAATCGTTTGTCGAATCTACCTACCTTCACCTTTTTCGACTTAATTTTTCGGGCAATAACACTATCTATAACTAATTTAGTTTCTTTTTCCCTAAACCAAATAGAAGGCGTTTTGTATTTAAAACCTTCTTTTCTTTTTTCAGGATCATTGGCCAAATAATAGCCTGTTTCAACGTATCGTTTTCTCTTTTTGTAAATAATTTTCTCGGCTGTCCATACCATAGAATCTCTGTAAGTGCTGATTGTATAACCAATAATGCCTTTTTCCTCTTTTACCTTTTGAGTGACTTTGGCCTTGAAGAAAATGATAAATCCATGGTATAATTTTTTTGCGGCATCTTCTGTTTTTGCACTGTTTTGCTCAAAAACTTTAAATTGAATTCCTTTCGTAGAAAAGAGTTCGGGCCAAACGGTTTTTAAATTTTCGAATCGGTTTCGATTCAAAAGTGGTTGGTTAAATGTATCGACTTCCCTGTACTTGGTGTAAACCAAATGAATGGTGATTACAAATCGGTCTTTAGGGAATTTGTAATTTGTATAATTTTTAACAAACTCAGATGATGAAAAATCCATTGGCATGTACAAGATATCACTGTCTTTTGCAAACGGATGAGTTCCAATTTGAGTTGGATTGATTTTCATTAGGCGGTCAATATTGGCCTGCGCATTCACCTGATTGCCTAAATAGGAAGAAAGAAAGATCAATATGAAGCCTAATATTCTCAAAGTGTTTCCATTAAATTTTCGATGCCAATTGGTCGTTCTATTTTAAACCCTTCGCCGTATTTCACCCCAATTAATCGTCCATATTCCAACGCACGTCCCTCCAAGAAATCCATAAATTCTTTTGAACTTATTGGAGTCGATGGTTCATTGCTATTTGATACTGGGTTATAAAATTGACTTTTGAAGGCCAAAATACTTTCCAATTTTTGATTGTATTGTTTTGTTATATCAACGATAAAATCGGGTCCAATATTGTAATCTTGGATATAGAAATAAATTGATTTGGGTCTATGTGCTTTTTGAGGGACATTATTCAGGCTAGTTTCAATTTTAGGCAAACCTGCCAAAAAACAAGCTCTGGAAATTAAGGCCGACGCTCTGCCGTGGTCGGGGTGACGGTCTTTCGGGGCATTTGCAAAAACAATTTTGGGTTGAGCTTCTCTAATTTCGGTGATCAATGCCATGAGTGAAGCTTCATTTTGTTCAAAGAAACCATCTGCCAATTTGAGGTTTTTGCGAAAATTAATTCCAAGAATTTTTGCGCTTTCCGCAGATTCTTGACTTCTGATTTCAGCTGAACCTCTAGAGCCAAGTTCGCCTTGGGTGAGATCTACAATGCCAACCGTATAACCCATTTCGATGTGTTTGATAACGGTTCCAGAACACGCCAATTCAACGTCGTCTGGGTGTGCTGCTATGGCTAGGATATCAACTTTCATTAGTATTCCAAGCTAGGTGGAGGTGTGAAAATAACGTTTTCAAGGGTATGTCCAACGGCAAACAGCGTATTTTTATCGATGCTTCCCAAATTATCATCATGGGTATGCCAATAAGGGGCAAATCCGTTTTGAGGATCATATTGGATAATGTCGATCATCGGAATTTTTGTTTTTTCATAAACGTACTTATGATCGTCAATAATTTCACCAATTTGAGTACTTACGAAATATGATCCATGTCCTAATTCAGCAGCCACAGCCCACGTATGTACAAGTGCGAAATTTGCCCATGAATTACTTCCAGCTTCCCACATAAATTGAGCATTTTTGCCGCCTACCATGTCTAACAAAATTCCGAAATGTGCTGTATAATTTGGGGTATGTAAGTTTTTAGCCCAATATTGACTACCTAGGCAAAATGAATTTTCAAATTCGCTTTTGCCATAATCTTCTGCATCGAAGAAAATAATATCGATTCCAACATTGGGTTTGTTCTTGCTGAGGTTTCTTGCAAGTTCGAGTAAAACTGCGACTCCACTTGCACCATCATTTGCTGCTAAAATAGGTTTGTCGGTGTTCACGTCATCAGCATCGGCCCATGGTCGAGAATCCCAGTGAGATGCCAATAAAATTCGTTTCTTAGCGGAGGGATTAAAGCTTCCAATGATATTGTAAACAGGAATTTGCTTTTTGTTGTAAGTGGTGGCGCTTCCTTTTTGGAAGTAAGAGGTATCGGTATAACTATTTAGTTTCTGATACAACCAATTTGCACATTTCAGGTGCTCAGGTGTTCCTGAAACACGGAAACCAAAACTGAGTTGTTTTTCGATAAAAGCGTAAGCTGAATCTTGTGAGAAATTAGAAACGGGTTTTTCAATCAATTTTACAATTTCATCGTCATTGTCTGATTCAGTGGATTTGGTTCCGCAACTGCTTGTGAAGCATGTGATTGAATAAACGGCAGAAACAATAAAAATAGTTTTTAAGCGCATACAATATTTGTATTACAAATGTAGTTTATTATATCGAAACGTTTAAATGTTCATTTTCATATTAATTTATCTATTTTCGCTTGTATAAACATGTCAAATAAAATACAAAGTATGACTGGCTTTGGAAGAGCTGTCATTGAGAATGAGCATATCAAAGCAACGTGTGAGATTAAGGCCTTAAACGGTAGATATTTTGAAGCAGATATTCGCTTGCCGAAGTTTTTATACGAGATCGATGCGAGCATTCGCAGAATGTTATCGGAGAAATTAGAGCGTGGAACAATAACCTGTGTTTACAACATCAAACTTGTTGATGAGCAAAATGCATCTCAAGAAATTCAAATCAATGAGGTCCTTGCAAAAAAATATTTGACGGCTTTACAAACTTTAAGCCAAAGTTTAAATATCGATTTCAAAGATCCATTCCGAGAAATTATTAAGGTTCCGGAAGTGATCGGAACTGCCGATAGAGAAATTTCTGATGAAATCAAAAAATACGTCTTTGAATTGACAGAAATTGCGGCCAATAATTTAATTCAATTTCGAGAAACGGAAGGTTTGGCTACAGGGCAAAATTTGATGCAATTGGTGCAAAGCATTTCTCAAGATTTAATTGTTGTTGAAAATGAAGAAGACTCTCGAAAAGAAGCATTGAAAGAACGTATTTATGGTAATTTGAGAGAACATATCCAAGAAAATTTAATTGATCAAAATAGAATGGAACAAGAAATTTTGATTTATTTAGATAAATGGGACATTGCCGAAGAAAAACAACGACTCACACAACACGTCAATTACTTTATCAATACCCTAAAAACTGAGCCTAAAGGTAGAAAATTGAACTTTATTGCTCAAGAAATGGGCCGTGAAATGAATACGATGGGTGTTAAAAGTAATTATTTCCCAATGCAACAAGCGGTTGTTCAAATGAAAGAAAAGCTTGAGCAAATTAAAGAGCAAGTATTGAATTTAGCATAGATAAAACAAATGTAATCAACTGTAAATGAAGAAATTATTTCTTTTGTTAACGATCATATTTATTGGTGTTTCTGCGTTTTCTCAAAATGTAGATTCATTCAAGAAACACAGTCCCGCCAAACTGAATCTCATCAATTTTACTGAAAATACTTACGGAGGTGCACTTATAGAATTAAAACAATTAACTCAGCTCCTAAGTGAATCCGATACCAATGTAATTTTACTGGAAGGATATTCTTGGGCGTCAATGTTTTTTTTAAATTCTTGGTTCCATGCTGAAGAAGAAAAAGATTCGATTTTTGAAACATATCTCAAGCGAATTCCTGCTTTAAATATTTATCAAGCTGATGCCGAGAAAAAATTAAAACTCGATTTATATTTAGATGATTTACGTACTTGGAAATCTGCGCTAACAATAGATCAAAAGAAATTGATAAAATTTGAAAGCTTTTTTACCGTTGACCAATTTCAAAATGAAATGAATTCAAACATTTTCTTGATTCACTATTTCACAGAGAAAATCAAAGGCTTAGATATTGATATTCAAACAAATATTGACGCAAATGAAGCTGTTTATGATTATTTAACCCTCATCGATCAAGATTTATCTTTATCTGAAACATATAGTCCTTCATTTAAAGTAAGCCATACTTTATTTGAATTTATTCATAGCATCGATAAAATTGATACCGCAATTCGACCATTTATTGATCATAGTGAAAGAGGTAATTGGATTCAATACGTACAATCAATTAAAGCGCTTGGTTTTTCATTCGCCAATAAATATTTATATGTAGACAATGGTGAAGATCCATTTAAGAATCGAAATCAGTTGTTTCTTGAATTGGATAAAATCATTGTCACAACAAATAAAAATTATTTTTTATTTGTTGATGAGGGACATTTTTACAAAGAACTCGATTCAAAAGCTCCGGTTGTTTCTTTGAGAACCATTCTTGCCGATTTATATCCCAACGTGGCAGTAAAAAGGGTTCTTTTTTATGAAAATAGAGATTCTATTTTGACAAATGCTGAGCTTCATGGAATACTGTTCCATGATATTTTTACAGATACTGTTGGCATTGTTAAAATTGCTTATGTTGATTCAACTGAAGCCGTCTATGATTCTGCGGCCGCCATTGAATACGCGGGGTATTCTGAATCAGAAAACTCATTTGTTTCTAAGCCTTTTGCATTTAGATCTTTTGGTTTCGAATCTGTTTACTCTCGTTGGTATAACGATATTAAGTCTTTTAAAGAAGTTGCCGATCCTGCAAATCAAATGAATCATATATCGACAATTGGCTGCAGTTTTGTGATTCAAGATGGACCAACGATATTTGGATCAAGGTCTTATAGGTCGCATAATACACGCTATCGTATCAATTACAATCAGCTCTTTTCAAATGAATCGATAGATAATTTGTGGGCGAATCAAATTGGGATATCTATAGAAAATAAATTGTTTGAAACGAATTTTTTAACAATTTATTTAGGAAATAATCTTTCTTATTACAATTTTACGCTCTCTAAAACCTTGAGTTCCCCGTTTGACCAATTTATAACAAACCCATCAGAAATGTATCAAGTTACAAATGATGGATTTTTATATGGAATGGGGTTAAATATGAAGGTAGCTCTCAGTGCAATTTATTTAAGGGCAGAAGCTGGATATCAATACGATATGTCTGATAGCAGATGGAAATATCACGGAAATCAGATTAATTCAGTTGGCAAGATGAATGCAACTGGTGGTTATTTTGAACTAGGTTTGGGTTTAAACTATGGATATTAAGATGAAAAAGATTTTTTTACTTGCATTTCAAATCATCACCGCTTCGTTGTTCGCTCAAAGTAATGTGAATCCTAAAGTGCTCAATTTGAATGATATTTCTGACAATAAGAGTCCAGGTTTTGAAGCCATCTATCAAAAGGCGCGCAAAGCGAGGGTTATTTTTGCCGGAGAAAATCATTCTCAAATTGAATTTAATGCCCGTACTGAATACATGTTAATGCGCTCATTGTATGAAAATTGTGGTTACCGTAATTTTATCATAGAAATGAGTCCAGTTAGGTCGTATTACATGGAAAGGTATATCCGTTATAACGATACACATGCCAGAGATTTGTTAAAAAGTGTTGCTTCAGATAAGTTTCTTACCTTGTTTGATCACCTCAATGCCTGGATGAAAAATGTCCCTCAAAATGAAAGAATTCATGTGCATGGTCTAGACATTGAACGTTTTTACGATATGAGTTTTTATCGCATGAATGATGCATTAAAACTTCAAAAAACCGTTCCGAACAAAAAGATTTACCTTTTGGCAAAGCAAATTATTCCTCAGATTGTGAAACAAACATATCATTCTGGTTTGTCGGATTATACCGCTGCTACATTTGCTACAGTTGATTTTGATTTAGGAGATGTGTCTACATCAGATTACAATATTGTGAAAGTGATTGATTCTATTACTGCTCATATTGAATACTTTAAACAATGGATGAGTCCTGAGGATTTTGAAATTTTCAAGGAGGGATATAGTGGGGCTTTGGAATTTCGCAAATGGACAAATACAGAGGAATCGGCTCACCAATATATTTGGCGGGAAGAACAAATGTTTAAGAACTTTGTAAAGGTTTTAGCGGCCGATACAACACAAAAGTTTTTTGGTCAATTTGGTCGTTGTCATTCTGCTTTATCAAAACAATTTGGAGATTGTGGATGGTATAATTACAGAAGTGTTTGCAACAAAATAAAAACAAGATATTTTAAAGGAGATTCAACAAAAGTTGTGAGTATTGCAATTAGTTATAGAGACAATGAAGATAACTTAGCGGCGGTTGAATTGAACGATAATTATACCATTAGTGCAGAGCTTGAACAAATTAAAAAGGTGAAATCAAAATGGCCTTTGTTATTCGATTTGTCTGATAGCACAGGAGATTACACAGAGCTTCGCAAAAAATTCAATTTTGTTTTGTTGAATTCTGATAATGTTTTAGAATTGCCAAGTTTAGATTCTACAGGTTTAGTATTGCTTGAGGCATCTGAAGAGGAATCTGACAAATTTTCCTTGTGGAGTCAGATAGATCGCAAAGATTTCAATTTTAACCTTTTCGGTCTAAGTTATGGTATCCCTAACTTATCGATGATGTCGAATCATTTAAGTTCGTTAAAGACCAATATTTCTAACTTGCCAAATTGGTATATAAATCACCATGTTGAACATAATAACCGCTGGTTTATATGTCAGGCGAATATATTTTATAACATAAATTCAGCCGAAATTCAAAGTGATTCTGCAAAGAAATTGAATTATAATTTATTTGGTGCAACTTTTGGCATGGGGGTTAGAGCCGTGAACACACGGAAATTAAAATTGGACTTTTTTGGTATTGGGGGATATTATTACCAGAGTATTGAAAATTTTCCTGAAAGTGCCGACATCTTAAATGCGAACACTAATAGGGTGAAAATAGAATCACAATCAATGGTTTATGGTGGGCAAATTCAGTTGATTTACAATTTTTCTAAATATGTTGGCATTGGTGCGAAGTATCAAATTTTATACAGATCTAATGACGAAAAGTGGAATTTTAATCAAAGTCATATAGAATATCAAAATTTTGGTAAAAGTTCAGATGCCGTTTTTAAAGACTTTGGTGTTTTTGTGAATTTTAGGTCTTCTATCTATCATTAATAAGGAATTAAGTATCTTTGAGGATTCAATATGATTAAATCAATTCCCAATTTAATTACTCTCGGCAATTTGGCCTGCGGTTTACTTGGTATTACCATGGTATCGCAAGGAAATCCATTTTTTGCCTTTTTATTTATGATTGCTGGGGCAGTTTTAGACTTTTTTGATGGATTTTTTGCCCGATTATTGAAGGCAGATGGCGAGTTGGGAAAGCAGCTCGACAGCCTCGCTGACGTTGTAACGTTCGGTGTTTTACCAGGCTTAATTTGGCGCTTTTATATGGAAGCACAAGGTTTTTGTTCTGCTACAGGATTTTGCATCAATTCATACATTTGGTTATTGATTCCTTTAGGTGCTGCATACCGTTTAGCAACATTTAATATTGATACACGTCAATCGACCGGGTTTTTAGGTGTTCCAACACCAATTACGGGAATTGCATTGGCATCTTGGAGTTGGATGATATACTCAATTGACCATTCTTTTTGGATGCTTTTAGATATTCGTTGGGCCTTTAGTTATTTCTATGTTTGGTTTTATGTTCCCGTATTTGCATCATTTATGATGATCTCTGATTATCCCATGTTGGCTTTAAAATTTAAAAAAGGAGATCCTTTAACACCTTGGAAATTTGCAATTTTAGTGCTTGGAGCTTTAAGCATTATCGTTTTTGGTCCTGCTGGAATTGCAGTGTTATATTTTGTTTACATTGCAATATCATTTATTGCAAATGCAGTTGTAAAATCTGAAAAATCTGAATCATGAAAGTTGGAATAATAATGGGTAGCGATAGCGACTTGCCAGTGATGCAAGAAGCGGCATCTATTTTAGATAAATTTAAGGTTGAATATGAGCTAACCATTGTTTCAGCTCATAGAACACCTGATAGATTGGTTGATTATGGCAAAAATGCTCATTTAAGGGGCATTGGTGTTATTATTGCTGGTGCCGGTGGCGCTGCTCATCTTCCAGGGATGATTGCATCGTTTACGCACTTGCCTGTGATTGGTGTACCAGTTAAATCTAGCAATATGAGCGGTTTGGATAGTTTATACTCAATTGTTCAAATGCCTCCAGGAGTACCAGTGGCTACGGTTGCAATAAACGGTGCTAAAAACGCTGGAATTTTGGCTGCTCAAATTCTTGGTGTAACCAATGAAGCAATTGCAAGTGAAGTCATATCCTTCAAAAATGAAATGAATCAAGAAGTGTTGAACAAAGCTACATCTGTTGAAGAAATTGGCTATCAACAGTATTTGAATAATCAAAAATGATCATTGTTGGAAATGCTTTAGTATCCGAAGATATCCTAGAGAAAAAATTTGCTTGTCAAATCGACAAATGTAAAGGTGAGTGCTGTGTTCAAGGCGATGCAGGTGCTCCCTTATTGAAAGATGAAGCAGACATTATTTTAGATATTTACGATAAAATTGAGCCTTATATTAGCGCTGAAGGAATTGCCGAAATCAAAGAAAATGGATTTGTAACCAGAGATACAGATGGTGACTTGGTGACCGTTTGTAGAAGTTCAGGTGAATGTGTGTTTGTGGTTTATGAAAGCAATGGAATTGCATCTTGTGCCATAGAAAAGGCCCATGCTGCCGGTGATATCGATTTTAAAAAGCCGATTAGCTGTCATTTGTATCCAATTCGCGCAAAAAAGTATGGTTCTTACGTTGCTATGAATTACCATCATTGGGATATTTGTAGTGATGCTTGTAAAGCTGGTTATGAAATGAATGTACCAGTTTATGAATTTTTGAAAGAAGCCATTATTCGTAAAATGGGTGAGGAGTGGTATCAAGAATTGTCTGAAATTGCCAAAGATTGGTCTGGCAGAGATAAAAATTAACAAAAAAGGCTAGAAAATAGTCCTAAAAACATGGTGGTTTTTAGCCAGTTTGAAATTTTGCGAAATTCTGATTTTTCTTTTGCCTTAAAAATAAGGAAAGCCACATAAATGAGTGCTGGAATGATGAAAACACTCATAAAGCTGGTAAAAAGTAAATTGGATGCTTGAATATAAAGCAATGCAATGATTCCAAGTGTGATGGCAAGGAAAATAAGCGATAAATTTTTACTTTTCGGAACGCCATTTACAATAGGGAAAGTTTTGTAATCTTGGGCTTTATCACCTTCAATATCTTCAATATCTTTGATGATTTCTCTGACCATTGTAATGAAAAAAGCGATGCTTGCGTATTCGGCGAAGTAGGTGTTTGAAACATTGTAAACGCCTCTAGATGAAACATACACTACCATTCCTGCCATCATTGAAATGAGTAAATTCCCTTGAAGTATTTCGCCCTTTAAATCACTCGAATAGAAATACAGCAATACGGCTAAAACGGAGCATAGTATGCCCATGCCAAGTCCCGCAATAAATCCAGACAAAATGCCAATTGCAGTGAGTATGATATAAAAAATTCTTGCAGATTTTAAGCCAATATGATTGCTTAAAACAAGTTTTTCTGGTTTGTTGATTCGATCGGTTTCAATATCGAAGATATCGTTGATTACATAGCCACCAGCAGCTACGAAAATACAAGCGAGTATTGTGAATATCGATTCTCGTGTGCGAATGTTTGAATAGTCTAAATTTAAAGCACTATGGTTGATTCTAGAGGCCGAAATGATAAACAATACTTGCGTTAGCACTGTTAAAATTAAATTGATTGGCCTTATCAATTTCCAGTAATACTTCATTGGAATTACCTTTTAGGAAATTTCATTTTGTAGTCGATGTCTACATATCCTTTAGAAATATTTTCAAGTCGTTTTTTGATCATACTTCTTTTGAGGGGACTCACGCGATCGGTGAACAAAATACCTTCTATATGGTCATATTCGTGTTGAATAATCCTTGCGGCCATACCATCGTAGGTTTTGGTATGTTCTTGCCAGTTTTCGTCGAAATAGTGAATGGTAAGTTCTTCTTTCCTTTTAACATTGGCTCTAACACCAGGAATACTCAAACAGCCTTCTTCAAATTCCCATTCCTTGCCAAATTCTTCTTTAATTACAGGGTTGATGAAAACTTGCTTGAAATCAGCAGGTTCAACATTGTCAACATCGGAACCGTCTACAATGAATACTCTAATTGGCAAACCAATTTGTGGAGCAGCCAAACCAATGCCATTGCTATCGTACATGGTTTCGAACATGTTGCGAAGCAAATCTTCTAACTCCGGATAATTTTGATCGATATCTTCGGCTTTTTTTCTAAGAACAGGTTGTCCGTAGGCGTATATAGGTAAAATCATGAAATTCTTTGTAAATGAGTTTGCAAAATTAATGCAGCTGAGATTGTATCTACTAATTTTTTATCTTTTCGTTGGTCTTTTTTTACAACTGATTTATTAATAAACATTTGAGCTTCGTGGCTGCTGTAGCGTTCATCGATTGTTGCTATTGGAATGTTTGGATAATTCATTTTTAGCCAATCAATAAAATCTCTCACGGGTTGAGTGGCATCGGTATCTTCTCCTGAAAGTTTTGAAGGCATTCCAACCACAAATTCATCTATTTGTTCTTGTACAGAATATATTTTTAACCAATCTGGGAAATCTGTTGCATAGACCGTGGTGAGTGGTTGGGCAAACATTTTCAACGGATCAGTGATTGCAATTCCAATGCGCTTTAATCCGAAGTCAATGCCAATAATTCTGCCCATTATGCAAAGATACGGAAAAAATAGGGTTAGAGGATTATCAGGATTAGAGGGTTTAGAAGGGTTAGAAACCATAAACGATTTAAAAACAAAAATGGCTCGCGAAAATCGAGCCATTTTTGAATATGTTGTACTATGGTTGATGATGAATTACATCATGCCGCCCATGCCACCCATTCCACCCATGTCGCCATGTGAATGTCCTTTGTCGTCGTCTTTGATCTCAGAAAGTACACACTCAGTTGTTAAAATCATACCGCCAATTGAAGCAGCATTTTCTAACGCAACACGAGAAACTTTCTTTGGATCAATTACACCTGCACCAATTAAGTTTTCATAAACATCGGTACGAGCGTTGTAACCAAAGTCGTCTTTGCCATCCATAACACGTTGAACAACAATGCTACCTTCGCCACCAGCGTTGGCAACGATTTGACGCAATGGTTCTTCTAATGAACGACGAACGATTTGAATACCAGTGTTTTCGTCTTCGTTTTCACCTCTAAGGTCTTTCAATGCACCAATTGCACGAATGAAACAAACACCACCACCTGGCACGATTCCTTCTTCAACCGCAGCACGAGTTGCATGTAATGCGTCGTCTACACGGTCTTTCTTTTCTTTCATTTCAACTTCTGTAGCTGCACCAATATACAATACTGCAACACCACCGCTCAATTTCGCTAAACGCTCTTGTAATTTCTCACGGTCGTAGTCGCTTGTAGTGTTTTCAATTTGAACTTTGATTTGGTGAATGCGGGCTTGGATATTTTCTTTAGCACCTGCACCATTTACAATCACAGTGTTGTCTTTGTTGATAGAAATCTTTTCAGCTCTACCTAAATCTTCGATTGTGGCATCGTCTAATTTACGACCTTGCTCTTCAGAAATTACAGTACCTCCAGTTAAAACAGCAATGTCTTGCAACATTTCTTTTCTACGATCGCCGAAACCTGGAGCTTTTACAGCAGCAATTTTCAGAGAACCTCTGATTCTGTTCACAACCAAAGTTGCCAAAGCTTCACCTTCAATATCTTCAGCGATGATAACCAATGGTTTACCAGTTTGAACAACTTTTTCAAGTACTGGCAACAAGTCTTTCATGCTGCTAATTTTTTTGTCGTAAATTAAAATGAAAGCACCTTCTAATTCAGCTTCCATTTTTTCGGTATTGGTTACAAAGTAAGCACTTAAATAACCGCGGTCGAATTGCATACCTTCAACCACTTCAACAGTAGTTTCAGTTCCTTTTGCTTCTTCAACAGTAATCACTCCATCTTTACCTACGCGTTTCATCGCTTCGGCAATTAGAGAGCCAATCGCGTTGTCGTTGTTTGCAGAAATAGTCGCAATCTGTTCAATTTTACTATTGTCGTCTCCAACTGGTATAGCCAATTCGTTCAATTTATTCACTGCCACTTTTACGGCTTTTTCGATACCGCGTTTTAGATCCATTGGATTTGCACCAGCAGCAACGTTTTTCAAACCAGCAGTTACAATAGCCTGAGCTAAAACAGTAGCGGTAGTGGTACCATCGCCAGCAATATCAGCTGTTTTGCTCGCAACTTCTTTCACCATTTGTGCACCCATGTTTTCAATTGGATCTGCCAATTCAATTTCTTTAGCAACAGTTACACCGTCTTTAGTTACCTGTGGTGCGCCAAATTTCTTATCGATTACAACGTTTCTACCTTTAGGACCTAAAGTTACTTTTACTGCATTCGCTAATGCGTCAACGCCACGCTTTAAACCATCGCGGGCACTTACGTTAAAATCTATTTTTTTTGCCATGTTTTTTTAATTAAATAATTGCTAAAATGTCACTTTCACGCATGATCAAATAGTCTTTTCCTTCTACGTTGATCTCGGTACCAGCATATTTACCATATAAAACAGTGTCGCCAATTTTAACGGTCATCGGTTCGTCAATTTTACCAGTTCCAACAGCAATTACCTGACCTTTTTGTGGTTTTTCTTTTGCTGTATCAGGGATAATGATTCCTGAAGCGGTTTTTAGTTCTGCGGCTACCGGCTCTACCATAACTCGGTCGGCCAATGGTTTAATGTTTACTGACATATTTTTGTGTTTGTTTAAATTTTATGTTTACAGATTTACTTCATCCAATAGCGTGCCAATGCAATTTAAATGAATTTTTTTCAGTTTTTAGCGAACTTTATGACACTTTTTTGTCCAATTTTTTCATTTAAAACTTGAAATTATGTCATTATGTCATTTCTTGTTCCACCCTTCAATCGATCAATTTTCCAAAATAATTTGAGTTGCTTGGTCTATTTGAGGGACATTTTGCGCGAAAAATGCAGATGTTTTAGATTTTATAATTTTGGTTTCCTGCAAATCTTTTTTTAACCAATGGTTTTGAATAAGCTCCGACATCTCTTCAATGTTTGCAGCTTTAAATCCAATATTTGCCGCAATAAATTCGCCTGCCTCAGGAAACTTTGAGGTGTTCGGTCCAAATATCACGGGTACGCCAGCGGCTGCAGATTCAATGATGTTGTGTAGCCCTTTCCCAAACGCGCCACCAATTACAGAAATTTGTGCCAATGCATATAATTTTGAGAGCAAGCCTATGTTGTTAATGATCACAATTTGGGTGTTTTTTTGTCCCTCAAAATTTGAAAATCTTTGAATATTGTAATCTTTATATTGAATTTCTATGCCTGAAATATGCGCTTCTGAGATGTCGTGTGGAGCAATAATGATTTTATGATTTATCGGCAAATCATTGTTTGTTAGCGCATTTAAAAGGGCCAATTCTTCTTGATGCCAACTGCTACCCAAAATGAGGGTGTTTTGATCTTTGGTGAATTCAACAAGACTGAGAGGAATGTCTCCCAAATTTTCTTGTATGAGTTTGGTTCTCAAATACCTGATATCGCCAATGTGTTTTATATTTTTAAGTCCCAATTGATTCGCCAATATTTCTGTTTCTTCGTTGGAACAGAAAAATCCACGACATTTTTTCAGAGAATTGCTCCAAAAACCTGCCCATTTTTTAAAGATGAAATGATTTTGTCTCAGAGAAAAATTCCAATACCAAACTGGTAAATTTAAATGATGCGCGTAATTGATGAAAATGGGCCAAAACTCATATTTTACAAAAACCACAACATCTGGTTGAACATGGTTGTACCAAAATTTGGCATTCGATTGGGTATCAAAGGGCAAATAAAATTTTTTGCAATTCGGTTCAAGCTTCGCATTTTTATATCCTGAACTCGAGAAAAAACTAATGATAAATTCAAGATTTTCATCTTTTTGAGCCATTTTTTGAATCAGAGGGATGGCCATTTCATATTCTCCAAGGCTGGCCGCATGGATCCATATTCTTTTACTTTTCTTACTCTTGAGGGATAAAATTTCAGCTTTTTGTTGTTTTCTACCCTGAATCATTTCATTTATCTTGGGATTGAAAAGAGCAAAGCCCTTTAAAAGTCCCTCCAAAAAATGAATGATAATGAGATAAAAGTTTTTCAATTTGTTATTCCATAAAGTAATCGGGGACAGTATTTCGAGATCTGGTTTTAATTGGAATAACCAATCCAAGATTTACACCAGCTGCAATTTCTGTCATAGATTGATCGTCGGCAGTGTTGGTTGAAAAGTTCCAAGGGCGCATACTTTTTGTTGAACCTTGTATTAAATCGACACCTAAAAAGAAACTTAACGAATTGGGATTTAAATATTGGATTCTAAACCTTTCAGCAATTTGGAAACCGCCAGAAAGTCGGTCGTAACCGCCTGTGTTTAAACCTTCCAGCTGTGGGAGTTCTCCTTCATCGAATTGAAATAAAATATATGTTTGTGAGTATCCTAAACCACCACCAATTTGAATGTTCCAATCGCTAAAATTTGGATTTTTAGACAGGGGAATGATTTTCGAATAATGGGCTCTAGCAGAGAAACCGCGCATGTAGGTGTTGATGATTGCGGGTTGGCCTTTGGCGTCAATCATATATCCATTTTCGTTAGAAATATGATCGAAATAGCCAGCAATATCTACACTTGTGCCAAAGATTAAATTATAGTCGAGGCTTGCAACCCATTTGTTTTTATGCTGGTATCCAACACCAAGTGGGAAGCAAGTATATTCTGGGTATCTTGTTGCCAAATCGCTAAAGTTTACAAAATATCCAGCACTTAAATCGAGTGTAACCCAAGAAGGTTTTTCGGGAGATGCTGTTTTTATTTTGAGCGCTCCAGTATCGGTTTCTGCGGTTTGCGCTGAAAGTTTAAGTGAGCATAATATGAATGCAATAAGGAGGGTATATTTCAAATTATATTTTGTCATTTCTCACGAAGTTTCTTCGAAAATAGTGAAATTGTATGATTGATTAAAGAATCTGATTCAAAATTGTTAGAAAACCAGAAGGATTGTCGGCGTGCACCCAATGTCCTGCATTTGCCACTGTATGGTAAGCTGCTGTAGGGAAATACTGTTCAATGTATGGCTTATCGGTTTCTTTGAGGTAACCACTTTTTTCGCCAAGGATGAAATGTGTTGACTTTACAAAGGCATTGTTAAATGAAATGGCATCAATAATTTCATCGTAATAATTTCCTATGGCACTTAGGTTTATCTTGAGTTTATAACCGCCGTCGGCATTCGCTTCTAAGTTTTTGAGCAAAAATTGGCGAACTCCCATTTCTGGTGCAAACGGCATGAAAGCTTCTTCGGCATCTTTACGAGAATGGATTTTGGAAAAATCAAGTTCTCTAAAGGCTCTAAAGTATTCTAAATGCCCAGGGTGGTATTTTTTAGGCGCAATGTCAACCAAAATGAGGTTGTCTACCATTTCTGGATATAAGTCGGCGAACAACAATGCTGTTTTTCCTCCCATTGAATGTCCTAGAACAATCGCAGAAGGCGTGTTTAAATGGATCATTAAATTTTTAAGATCGTTTGCCATTGCAAGGTAGGATGAATCTTCATGGTGGAATGATTTTCCATGATTTCGGGCGTCGACAGCAACGATTCTGTAATTGGTTGAGAGATGGTTGGCAATGTTGTGCCAATTGTCGAGCATTCCAAAAATACCATGCAAAATGTAGATGGTTTTTTTGTTTTCGGCACCGTATATTTTATAGTTAACTAGCATATTTGGGTATAAAAAAGGGGAAAAGAAGGTGTTCTTTTCCCCTGAAATATTATGAAAAATTAATTAGTTAAGTACATTTTCAACTGGAGTGTAAGGAAGGTTAAACGCTTCACTTACTCCTTTATAAACTACTTTGCCATTCACAACATTTAAACCTAATTTTAGGTCGTTATTGTCGCTGCAAGCTTTCTTCCAACCTTTGTTCGCCAATTGAATTGCATATGGCAAAGTAGCGTTGGTTAACGCAAGGGTAGAAGTATAAGGTACAGCGCCTGGCATGTTCGCTACACAATAGTGAACAACACCATCAACTTCGTAGCAAGGTTCAGCATGCGTAGTTGGTTTAGATGTTTCGAAGCAACCACCTTGGTCAATTGCAACGTCAACAATTACAGATCCTTTACGCATGGTTGGCAACATATCGCGTGTGATTAATTTAGGAGCTTTAGCACCTGGAATTAATACACCACCAATCACCAAATCAGCAGTTTTGATTGCTTCTCTAATGTTGTATTCGTTGCTATATTGTGTGTTTACGTTAGCTGGCATTGTATCGTCGAGTTGACGTAAACGAGGTAAACTAATATCCATTAAGGTTACGTTTGCACCTAAACCTGCAGCCATTTTAGCAGCTTGTGTACCAACGATACCACCGCCTAAAACGATTACGTTTGCTGGTTTCACGCCTGGTACGCCACCTAAGAGGATTCCACGTCCGCCCATAGGTTTTTCTAAGTATTTTGCGCCTTCTTGGATACTCATTCTACCGGCAACTTCACTCATTGGAACCAAGAGAGGTAAGCTTCTGTCTGGGCGTTCAACTGTTTCATATGCCAAACAAACAGAGTTGCTCTTAATCATCGCATGAGTTAATGGCTCATAGGAAGCAAAGTGGAAATAAGTAAATAGCAATTGATTTTCCTTAATCAACGGGTATTCAGACTCAATTGGCTCTTTTACTTTGATGATCATTTCGGCAATGCCGTAAACTTCTTCAATGGTAGGAAGCATTTTAGCGCCAGCGCTAACATATTCTTCGTCTGAGAAACCACTTCCGTTTCCGGCAGTAGCTTGTACATACAACGTGTGACCGTTTTTGACCAATTCACTAGCCCCAGCAGGGGTTAAAGCAACGCGATTTTCGTTGTTTTTGATTTCTTTAGGTATGCCAATTATCATGATGGTTAAAATTACCGCAAAGATAAGATTTGCAAAGCAAAAGCACTACGAAAATCTTTTGCAACTTTCGCGTCCCTCAAAATCAAACTATTTCAAAGCCAATTCCATGGCTTTTTCGACAATAATATCTGTTTTTAAGAAGTTAGGCGTTTGCAAATTGTTGGGTTTTTCTTCGTGCCATTTTTCAAAATTCTTTTTGAATTTGAAATCAATTTCTGAGATGACTGTCACTCCAAAAGGTTTCATTGCTGCCGCATTGCATTTTTGTTCGTATTGGCCTTTAATGGGGATGACCATCAATTTTTTACCCAAAAACATCGATTCCGCAGGTGTTTCAAATCCAGCGCCTGTAATTATTCCCTCGCAATTGGTCATGCTTTCGTTGAATAAAATTGTGTCGATAGGGTGCCAAACAATGTTTTTATTTCGTTGAATTTTCTTTTGATTTTTAGAGAATATATAGAACTCTATTTTCTTGAATTCTCTAAAGGTATCTTCAAGAATTTCATCGGAATAATGCGGTAGGTAAACGGTGATGTGTTTTTGATTCGTTGGCAATAATTCCCAAAGGTTGGTTTTAATAACCGGGGGCAATATCCATGATTCATATTGGTCGAAATGAAATCCAATATTGTGTTCGCTCTGACAATATTTTTTCAATACCCACTCACCCAAACGGTCTTTTTTTTCAGGTCTAGGGGTGTTTTTGGAGGCAAAACTTGCCTGGTGCCCAATGTGAATCATTTTGGTATCTGTCATTTTGCAGGCCGTTGAACAGATATATTCGAAATCGTTTAAAATTAAATCATAATCCTTCAAAGGCAATTGTCGGGCATCGTTTATGATTCTCGCTGGATTAATTTGACGGAGTGTTTTTTGATAATCGAGTTTTCCTTTTTTCTTATAAAACAAACTTACACCTTTGCTTTTGAATTTTACAGGCAACTGCGGATTTAACGAAGCATTGCTTCCACTCAGAAATACATCAATTTGACCATATTTTTCGAGGTAAGGCATCAATTCAATGGCCCTTGAAATATGTCCATTTCCTGTGGCTTGAACTGCATAAAGAATTTTCATAATTTATAAAGCACTTTGAATCCAGAAGGCAACTTGTTGGGTTAAAACATCTGGAATTTTAGGTGTTTTTTCATAATCAACATTGTAATTGACTTGGTTCTTTTGAGGTTTGAAATAGTGGATATTCCATTCTCTAGCATTGTATTCTAAGGCTGTTAAATTCTCAATCCAATCACCACTATTTAAGTATGTAACACTTCCTTTTTCATTCGTTACAGTTCTCATTTGAGGTTGGTGGATATGCCCACAGACTACATAATCAAATCCTTTTTCAATGGCTAATTCTGCGGCTGTTTGCTCAAAGTCGGCAATCCAAGAGACCGCTTTTTTAACGCTATTTTTAATTTTTTTCGAGAAACTCATTTTTTCTTTCCCGAAAAATGTGAGCAATTTGTTTGACCAATGATTGAGCCAAATGAGGAAATCATAACCCTGCCCACCTAATTTAGCGATGATTTTCGCACTGCCTTTTGTTGTTGCATCGAATACATCTCCATGAAATATCCAAGTTCTTTTTCCATCGAGTTCTAAAACAAGTTTGTCATCGAGTAATAAATTACCTACCCTGGTTCCTGAATATTTACGAAGCGCTTCATCGTGGTTTCCTGTAATATAATAAACAAGCGTACCAGATTCCATCATTTTTAAAATTTCACGAATCACTTGCATATGGGCAGGTGGGAAATATTTTTTACGGAATTGCCAGATATCTATGATATCGCCATTAAGGACTAAAATTTTTGGATTGATTTCTTTTAAGTATCGAACAATGTCATTCGCATGGCAACCAAAAGTGCCTAAGTGTAAATCACTGATCACGCTTACTTGTATCTCTCGTTTTTGCATTTTAGTATTTTCCCATTACAAATTTCTTATTGCAATGTGACTATACTGTTAAATGCCCGCAGTCATTAGGAGATTTTAATATTAATTAAATATTAAATGGTGGTTTATGCAAAGAAAACGATTCGGTACAACATTGATAAATCAACCCCAATTTTGGGGTCGTTCAATTTGGAAAGTTCTTCAGGTCTATATACCTAAAGCTTTTTTTGTATTTTTTGAGAGTCCATTTTTATGAAACATCACAGAAATTGTTTTGTATTTAGTATATGGTTCGCTCACGAAAAGGTAACCGCCACAAGGGTTTGAAGTTCCCCAAGAATTTTTAACTTCAAAAAAATCTTTACCTGATTTTTCTCTGTATAAACCTGTAATGTGCATGCCATGATCGTCGGTGGTTTTTTGTAAATCAAAGGCTTCTTGACGCATACTTTCATTAATCTCTAGTTCATTACAAGGTGTTTCGAAAACATTTCCTTCTCTGTGTGCACCGCCGTCGTTGAATCCTTTGTTGTCGGTTCCAATTTTAGTAATCAGAGAATCATGCAATGGAACTATGGCCAAGCCATTTTTAAAAGAGAATCCTTTTTCGCTTACATCGGCTGCCCAGGCAATTGAATGTCCTTCTTTCAAAGCATTTTTCATGTTCTCTAAAAGTTCATTTAGAGGGACATTGATGGCGGTTTGCATGGCCCAATTGTCTGGAACTTCAATTGCAAAAGGTTTGTAATATGGGTGATGGGTAAAAGAGGTTAGAATGACGTAATCGTTAAAATTAATTCCTAAGCTTTGAGCAAAAGATATAGGGGTGTATTTTTTACCATTATACTCAAATTCATTGGGGATTTTCCCAAGGTAAGCGTCTAAAATACCTTCAATTCCGGCAATCCAATCTTTACCAAGTGTTGTTGGGTTCTTTTTTGCAATCGTTTCAACGTAAGCTTTGAGAACATCAATTAATTCATCGTGGTTGTGTCTTGTTTTGCCATTGATTAAGCCAGTGTAAACAGATTCTGGCACTATGCCATATTTTTCAATGATAAATGGAACATCATGTCCTTCACCGCCTTGATCGAATTGATGTTTTCCATTCATCCGAATATAGGTGATTGCTTTTTCGATATAGGCCCAACGAGCCACAAACATTTCCGACAAATCTAAATTGCCTTTATTCTGTTTCATGAGTTCAGCTTCAACCAAAGAGAGGGTGCTATAACTCCAACAGGTAGAGGTTTTACATTGGTCTTTTACAGTTGGTTTTTGAGTTTCAAATACCTTTGTGAAGGTGTATGCACTTCCTGGCTTGTTTGAAATTGTTTGTGCGTTTGCAGCAGAAAAGAATAAACTTCCGACGATAAATGCGAAATACTTCATTTTACAAATATATGAAAGTATCGTTAATGAACTTACGCTGTTTTGAATGGATTTCTAAGTGTATAGACTTGTGTTTTATGGATGTAATTTGTATATAAATTGAGTAAAAAACGCAAAATTATACTTTTAGTGAATAGTACAAAGCTGTTTTCAATAGGAACAGCTCCAAGTGTGCTTTTAATTTCAGTTGCAGTTCTACCAATATTAATTGTTTTCTTTTTATTGACAATGCTGTATTGAATTAAATCGTACATCATTCTTTGGTACAAACTGTAAGTTAATGACAGATTTTCATCAATGCCTAAATGGGTTGCATGGATATGATTATCTTCCTCAATAAAGCTGATAAATCCGACTAATTGTCCCTCCAAAAAATAACCATGAACCTTAAATTGATTGTTTAAAGTTTTTTGGTAACAATGAATGAGTTCCGATAAATTTTGGCCGATTGCAATGGTTTTGTTTTGTAGAGAATGATTTAGCAATTTGCCACATTGTGAAATCCAATCATTGGAAGGTAAATTATTGAGCGTTTTGAATTCAATTGATTGGCTATTTTTTAAAACTTTGTGGGCGCGAACTCTATATTTGGATGAGAATTGATTGAAGTAATCTTCCAACGTTTCAAGATTAGGTTCAATGTGAACGAGCATGAATGGTTCTGCAGGAATGGTGGTTGCATGTTTGAATTTCTCGTTTCCCAATACATTTGCAACCAATACACCGCAAGAATTTTCTTTTTGGATGAACTCTTTAGGGTTTGACTCTTGGGGGATATTTGGAAAAATTAGTCCTGGAGCGCAGGTATTTCCAACAACCCTGATATATCCATTTCGACTAAAGAGGTTAAAAAGTTTCATGAAAATACGGTAAACATATTTGCCCGTAGGCTTGCTCAGTTCCATATAACTCATAGGTAAATTTTGTCCATTCAATTGTATCGTACCCTTGTTATTTGGCATAGAACGGAGGAGTTTTTCGGTGAGTTGTTGGCTAATTTGAGGTATCACAATTTTGATGATCGAAGGGATACAAAGATGCTTGTTTTAAACGTGTAAAAACGGTTAAATCGTTAGAATTGCCATTTTTGTCGTTTATTTTTGGGTAAATCGCAAATTGGCTTTTTTTAGCGTGTAGAACCCCATATTTTTGTAAAATGACATTGAAAAAATTAAGTCAATTCGGTCTCATAGCATTTGCAATTTTAGCAGGGTCAAATGCTTATGGTCAAAAGGTTGTGAAAGGATATCCAATTGCGGAGCGATTGAATGGGTACAAGAAAATTTCCTTAAAGACAGATACTAGTTTATTGTCTTTGGCTGAAAGAAGATGTTTGGTTCATTTAATTAAAGCTGCAAAAAAAGCTGATGATATATTCTGGAAACAAACATTTATGGATAAAGAATCAGCTTTAAAAAACATAAAGAATGACACAATTCGTCGTTTTATGGAAATTAACTATGGTCCATGGGATAGATTGAATGACGAAAAGCCATTTTTGTCGGGATACGGCGAGAAACCAAAAGGTGCAAAATTTTATCCGGCTAACTTTGATGTCAATATGGTTGATGAACACACTAAAGTTAGGGTGTTAAGTCCATATACGGTTCTTCAGGAAATGCCGAAATTCGACAAGCAGCATCCCCCTGCGCCGCCGAAGCCACCAAAAAAAGGTGAAGAACCAGATATGCTCATGATGATTGAACGTATGCCAATGAAAAATGGTAGAGAAATTGGAGTTATGGATTATGGGTTTGCTTACCGGAAAGATTTACAGGAATTGATGAATCACATGAATCTAGCGGCTGATGCCATTGAAGCTGAAGATAAATTTTTCGCTCGATTTTTAAAAGAAAGATCGGCTGCATTAACGTCTGGTGAATATATTATGTCGGATATAAAATGGATGGGATTAAAATCACATTTAGACATTGTGATTGGGCCAATTGAAAACTATGAAGATAAGTTGCTTGGCGTCAAAACATCATATGAGGCCTACGTCTTGGTTAGGGATATGGAATGGGGTAAAAAATTGGATAAGTTTATTGCATTGTTACCAGAATTACAAGCGAATATTCCAGTTGAAGCGGCATATAAACCGGTTTTGGCAAATGACACGGGAGTGAACAAGTTCGATGAACACGGCAATTTAATGTCGAATACCGGTGAAATGATCAATGAACCAAATTTTCCGCCGATGCAAAAGCCCGACGCTTCAATGAGTCAGCTTGCCGTTTTTGATGCTGTTTATTATGGCGGAGACTGTAATTCAGGGAGCAAAACAATTGCTGTAAACTTACCAAATGATGAAACCTTGCAGAAGTATTTTGGAACCCGTAGATCTCAATTGAAAAATACGATGAAAGCTAAATTCGATGAAATGGTGATGCCAATTTCAAAGATATTAGTTGATCCAACCCAACAGGCCAATATTAAGTTTGATGCGTTCTTTTCAAATGTTATGTTTCACGAAGTTGCTCATGGATTGGGTGTTAAAAATTTAGTTTCAGATCAAAGCAAAACGGTTAGAGAAGCTTTGGGTGCAACATATTCTGCAATTGAAGAATGTAAAGCCGATGTATTGGGATTATATATGGTAACTCAGCTTTTTCAAAAGGGAGAGTTAACAGGTTCTTTAGATGATTATTATGTAACTTTTGTTGCCTCTGTGTTTCGTTCGGTTAGATTTGGCGCTGCAAGTGCACATGGCAAGGCCAATATGATTACCTTCAACACTTTGTTAAATAGTGGTTGTATTGTTTCCGGAAATAAAGGTTACACCATAAATGTGTCCGCAATGAAATTGGTGATTGAAAAATTAGCGGCTGAATTGCTTCACTTACAAGGTGATGGCGATATCGCTGGTGTGAATAAAATGCTTGCCGATAGAGGTGTAATTAAGCCTAGTTTGGCCTCTGATTTGGCTAAATTGTCAAAAGCAAAAATACCATTTGATATTGTTTTTGATCAAGGTATAGAAACACTTGGTTTGCTTGATTACGATGATTCTGTGAAAAAGACAGAAAAAGTTGATAAAAAAACAAAATAATTCAGGAGATAATTAGTTTTAAAATTCATGAAAATAAATAAATGGTTGTCGCTCACAAGTGTGTCGGCGGTAATGGCAGTATTGGTATTTTGCAGCAATAAGCAATTAAATGGGAATGAACCTTTGTTAATTCGCTTGACAGATGTAATGAGCACTGAACATTATTCGCCATACAAGTTAAACGATCAGTTCTCAGAAATGGTCTTCAACAATGTTTTGAAAAATTTAGATGACGACAAGCATTTCTTTACACAAGGTGATATTGATAAACTTTCTGTTTTCAAAAAGAGTATCGACGATCAATTAAAGGTTGGCCGTTACGATTTTTTAGATTCCGCCTGGTCAATTTTAATGGTGCGTTTGAATACCATCGAGCCAATGATTGACAAAGAGCTTTCGAAACCTTTAAATTATAAATCCAATAGCAATTATGTTGTTTCTGAGAAAATTTTGAAATATAAACCCAATATTGATGCTTTGGAGCAGGATTGGAAAAATTGGTTACAGTATCAAACAATCGATAGACTTTATCGTAAAATTGAGGATCAAGAAAATGTAAAGCAGAAGAAGGATTCTGCTGTGATAAAAATATTGCCATTCGACACATTAGAATTAAAGTCGCGAAACGAAACCTTGAAATTTTGTAAAGATTGGTTTAAGCGTTGGAGAAAAATGGACCAAAAAGACAAATTGAGTCTTTATGCAAATTGTATCACTGAGGTTTACGATCCACATTCTAATTATTTCCCACCTGAAGATAAAGCCAATTTTGATATTTCTATGACAGGTAAATTGGAAGGAATTGGGGCTACTTTAAGTGAAAAAGACGGTTATGTAAAGGTCGAAAGAATTGTGCCGGGAAGCGCTTCTGCGCGTCAGGGCGAATTGAAAGCCGGAGACCTTATTTTGAAAGTTGCACAAGGTGCTGCTGACGCTGTAGATATTGTTGACATGAAATTGGATGATGCCATTCAATTGATTAGAGGTAAAAAAGGCACTGAGGTTCGTTTAACGGTTAAAAAACCAGATGGCACCATTCAGGTTATTCCAATTATTCGTGAAGTTGTGGTGATTGAAGAAAGTTATGCGCGTAGTGCAATTGTTAGTTTTAAAGGGAAACGATTTGGTTTGATACAACTGCCAAGTTTTTATGCCGATTTTGCTGCTCAAGGTCGTGGTAGGCATAGTTCTGAAGACATTCGAATTGAACTAGAGAAGCTGAAAATGGAAAAAGTAGATGGTATTGTATTGGATTTAAGAAACAATGGCGGTGGAAGTTTGGCAGATGCGATTGATATGAGTGGTTTATTTATTGAGGAAGGTCCAATTGTTCAAGTAAAAGATCCTAGTCAACGCATTCAACAAGCACCAGACCCAGATCCAGAAATTCAATATGCTGGCCCTTTGGTTATCCTTACAAATACTTACAGTGCATCGGCTTCAGAAATTTTAGCTGCTGCGCTACAAGATTACCAACGTGCAGTGATTGTTGGTACGAATACAACATTTGGCAAGGGAACTGTTCAAACAATGATGCCATTGCCAAGCGGCAAATCTCCAATTTTTCCAAAAGGTTATGGAGAAGTTAAAGTTACGATTCAAAAATTTTACAGAATCAATGGGGGTACAACTCAATTATATGGAGTTGTTCCAGATGTAATTTTACCAGATATTTATGATGGAATTGAGCAAGGTGAAAAGGAAATGGATTATCATATGCCGTATGATAAAATTCCTGCAGCTGAGTATAAATTATTTAACAATAAAAACCGTGCTGACATCGTAAAATCAGCAATTATGCGCACCCAGAAAAATGAATATTACAAATTAATTTCAAAGCGAGCGACGGAATTGGCCAAAATGCGAAATTCGTTTTCATATTGTCTTAATTTGGACGGATATAAATCTCAACAAACGCAAATTAAAGAGCAAGACAAGTATTTCCGTGACTACAAATACAAAAGGGTTATAGATACTGCATTTGCATTGCCTATTGATTTAGACGAAGTGAAAAACGACGAGTTGAAAAAGGCTCAAAAGCTTGATTGGATTAAGCGGTACATGAAAGATGCTGGTTTGGATGAATCGATCCAAATTCTGTACGATTGGAGTGAGCGTAAATAATTTAATTATTCCTTCCAAAGTGAAGTGAAAAGTATGCCTGATAGCACTAAAATAAGACCATTGAGTGCTGTCAGCATATAAATATCCTTATTCACAGAGCTCATTAAAATTGGGTTAAAAGCTTTGTTAGAAGCTTTAATGCCCAAAAGTATCAGCGGTAAGATTACGGGTAAGCTTAAAACAGGCGCTAAAAATCCTGCTTGGTTTGCTTTCGAGGCAATGGCACCAATAAAGGTAAAGACCGTAGATATTCCTCCGGTTACCAAAATTAAAATTTTGAAATAAGCCCAGAGATGAATCACTGGCATTCCCATGAACCAGCTAAAAAAGGTGAGGTTAATGAGTGTGAGTATAATCATTGTGCTCCAGCCATAAATAATTTTGGACCACAGTATTTGAGTGGGTGCTGATACTTGGTTCCAATAAATCCAACGATTGCGTGAAACAGTGAGAAAGTTTTTTGAAATTGCTTGTAATGTGCAGAAAATGAGTGTAATCCAGAATAAACTGTTCCAAGCTCGAGACATGTTTGTAACATGCGACATTAATGATAGCATTGAAAGCAATGACATAACAGCCATTTGAAGGATTGCACTCGCTAAAATTGCAGGCTTTTTGAAGTCTAAAGCCCACTCAATTTTAATTAATGAAATTACCTTGGCAATACTGTTCATCTTTTTTAACTTTGCGAAGTTAAATCAGAATATTAAGAGATTGTGATTTCATCAATAATTTTATTTGAAGAACATGTTTAAAAAGATATTAGTTGCAAATCGCGGAGAAATTGCAATCCGTGTAATGCGTACTTGCCGTGAAATGGGCATTCAAACAGTTGCTGTTTACAGTGAAGCTGATGCAAATGCGCGTCATGTTCGCTATGCCGATGAAGCATATTGCATTGGTAAAGCTCCTTCAAATGAAAGTTATTTGAAAATGGACACAATCATTGATTTATGTATAGAAACTGGTGCTGAAGCAGTGCATCCAGGTTATGGTTTTTTGTCTGAAAATGCTGTTTTTGCAAATAAATTAAAGGAAAATAACATTGTTCTTATAGGGCCAACTGCGCAAGCCATGGAAGTCATGGGAAGTAAAATTGCCAGTAAGCAAGCTGTTGAGAAATTTGGTGTTCCGTTGGTTCCTGGAATCAATGAAGCCATTGTGGATGCTAACGCAGCCATGCAAGTTGCAATTGAAGTTGGTTTCCCAGTTCTGGTGAAGGCTTCTGCTGGTGGTGGTGGAAAAGGAATGCGCATTGTTGAAAAGAAAGAAGAGTTTTTAAGCGCATTGCAAATGGCGCAAAATGAAGCTAGAAGTGCCTTCGGAGATGATAGCGTGTTTATTGAAAAATATGTAGGCAGCCCTCGTCACATTGAGTTTCAAATTATGGCCGATAACTTTGGTAATGTATGTCATTTATTTGAACGTGAATGTAGCATTCAGCGCCGTCACCAAAAGTTAGTGGAAGAAGCTCCCAGTGCTGCTTTAACGCCTAGCTTAAGGGCTAAAATGGGGGAAGCAGCTGTAAATGTTGCTCGCTCATGTAATTACACTGGCGCAGGTACAGTTGAGTTTCTATTGGGCGATGGTGAATCTTTCTATTTCCTAGAAATGAATACCCGTTTACAAGTAGAGCATCCAGTGACTGAAATGATTACAGGTCTTGATTTGGTGCGCGAGCAAATTAATGTTGCGTATGGACTTCCTTTATCGTTCAAACAAGAAGACTTGAAAATCAATGGCCATGCCATTGAATTGAGGGTCTGTGCCGAAGATCCATTTCAGCAATTTTTACCCAATATTGGAAAAGTAAATCAATATTTGGTTCCAAACGGACCAGGAATTCGTGTAGATGATTGTATGGAATCCAATATGGAAATTCCAATTTACTACGACAATATGCTCGCTAAATTAATTGCTTGGGGAAGTACACGTGAACAAGCCATTGAGCGATTGAGAAGAGCCATTAAAGAGTACGTGATTACCGGTATTGAAACCACTTTAAGCTTTGGTGAATTTGTGCTCACGCATGATGCATTTTTGTCGGGGAAGTTTGATACTCATTTTATTCAAAAATTTTTTAACCCTGAAGAGATGAAGAATGTTGAGATGACCGACGAGGAATTATCGGTTTTAGCAAGCGCTGCTGTTTCATTCTTTATGCAAAATAAATCTGAAAATATTTCCGCAGTTTCCGCTACGGATCATTCTGAGAGCAAATGGTTTCATAGCCGCAAAGAATATTAATGTTGTTGCAAAAAGTTTTAATTGTTGACGATGTGCACCAATGTCTGGTCCATGGCCTCATTGCCGAAAACTTTGATGTACATTACCGTCCAGATTTGAATCAAAATGAAATCGTTTCGTTTATTCAATCTATTGGTTTTGAGGGACTTGTTATCCGGTCTAAAATGTATTTGGACCAAGCTTTTTTTGAACAATGTAGCAGCATAGAATGGATTGCCAGGGCTGGTGCTGGCATGGATAATATAGATGAAGATGCTGCTCAAAATGCTGGTGTTTATTTAATGAACTCGGAAAATGCGAATTCAGATGCTGTTGGGGAACAAACCTTAGGGATGTTGTTGGCAATTCATACGAATTTGGTAAAATCTCACAATGAAGTTGTTCAATTTCAATGGGATAGAGAAGGGAATCGCGGCTTTGAGTTAAAGGGAAAAACGGTTGGAATTATAGGGTACGGAAATACTGGAATGTCAGTGGCTCAAAAATTGATTGGCTTTGGCGTTGAAATTTTAGCCTATGATAAATACAAAACGAAATTTAGTGACGAAAATGTGACAGAGGTTGATTTAAGCAGATTATTAGATAAATCTGATGTGATTTCGTTGCATATTCCTTTGACAAAAGAAACAGAGAATTTGGTTGATGATAATTTTATAAATAATGTAAAAAAACCATTCATATTATTGAACCTTTCTAGAGGTAAAATAGTTGATATACAAAGTGTTGTGAAGTTTTTAAATTCAGGTAAACTCATCGGATTCGGCGCTGATGTTTTACCAACAGAACCCCCTTCAAAGAGCAACGAAATAGACCGAAAAATGTTACAAAAATTATTTGATTTTAAGAATGTGATTTTAAGTCCACACATTGGAGGGTGGACAATTGAAAGCTACGAAAGAATTTCGCAATTTTTGTTGGCTAAAATATTGAAATACAATAATATAATGTAATTTTTTTAAAAAAAATAGATGAAAGTAAAAAAAAATAATTTTACAAAAACTCAGGCTTATGTTAAAATAAACTTGTTAAATCCTTGTTTTTTGGGTAAACTTGCCGATGAAAGGTCGGTGTTAATCGATTAATGTAAATTTAAAAGAATAAAGAAGTTGATATGAAGTATAAATTACTACGCATAGCATTTTTAGCCACATTTGGATTGTTTTGTGGTTGGTTGAATGCTCAGACATCCTTTGCAGATTTTAGGGTAAAGGCAGTTGACGGAGATGGAAAATCTCTTAGCGGTGTTAAAGTTTCGATGAGTTTGAACGGAATTGAACAAAGTTCAGACACAACCGACAACGATGGAAATGCATTGTTCCAAACATTGAGTCCCGGAACTTATGATTTGGCCTTTTTTAAGGATGGTTTTTCATCCATGACTGAGAAAGGACTAACGTTGGTGCCAGGCTTGAACAAGGAATACGAAGTGGTGATGTTAAAGGGTCAAAAAGAGGTTATTATCACAACCAAAAAGAAAACCCCAATTAACATGATAGGCATTGGAACGCCAATAGATGGTGGTAAAACCTTAGACGGTGGCCGTCGTGGAACTGGTGCTTTAATTGCAACCAATGCGGGTATTATTGAATCTCGTCAAGGGATTTCAGTTCGTGGTTCACGTGCCGATGCAAGTAAAACATTTATTGATGGTGTTCCAATTATTGGTGGAGGTTCATTGCCTTCTCTTGGTACAGATCAGTTGGCAGTTAGCATTGGTGGTATTCGTGCGATGTATGGTGATTTAACAGGGGGTGCATTTACATTAACCTCTAAAAGCGCAACCGAAAAAGTTGTAGCGATGTTTGAAGGAATTACATCAACAGGTTTAGATCCATATGGTTTCAATACATTTGAAGGGTTCGTTTCTGGTCCATTATGGAAAAAGAGAGTTACAGTTGATGGAAAACCAAAGAATATGGTTAAACTGGGTTATACATTGAACGGAAACGTTGGATATTATGTTGATCCTTCGCCAACAAGAACAGGTGTATATGTGTTGAAAGACGAAAAAATGAAGCAAATAGAAGAGAATCCATTAATTAGTACGCCGAATGGTTTTATCCATGCTGCATCATATTTGAGAGAATCTGACTTTAATGTTGTTGCTGCTAGACCAAATTCTTCGCAATACAATGGAAACTTTATTGGTAAATTGGAATATAAACCCACTAATTTAACTTCTTTAACTGGGTATGCCAGTTACTTTTACAGTGGTGGAAGAGCGGTATCTAACTCTATCATGAACTTTCAGAATAATTCATTCAACGAATCACAAACAATTCGTTCATATTTGCAATTCACACAGAACTTCAAAGTGAACAAAGAAAGCACGGTGAAAAGTGCATTCTATACAATTCGTGCTGAATACCAAAATGCAAGAAATGGTGGAAAAGATGCTGTGCATATGGACAATATTTTTGACTATGGTTATATTGGATCATTTACAGCGAAACCAACTGATTTTTTTGCTTATTCGAACTACGATGCGCAGCAAAATCCGAACAAAGAGCCTAAAATTGTGAGAGACCAATATGGTAACACAGTTCAATTGAGAAACTATTGGGAACAACAAGGATTTATAGATACTGCTTTAATTTTTGATAAATCAGTTTCGAAAAACCCTGTTAGATCTAAATACACTGAAAATATTTATAACTATTACAATGAGAGAGGGGGTAAGATAACAAATCCTTTGTCGATTTTAATGAGCCAAGGATTATTAAACGGTTACAACCCGAACAATGTTTACTCATTGCACGGAACTCCAGGAGGAATTACTGCTGGTTTTTCTAAATCAGAATCAGAAAAATATGCTGTATTTGCAATGGGTCAAATGCAAATTAAACCAAAAACGGTTGGTGGTATTGAGCGTGCTCCGCATGACTTACAAGCTGGATTGTATTATGAGCAATCAATGGTAAGAGGTTATTCATTGAATGCAAATGGTCTATGGATTTTGATGCGTCAGTTAATGAACAAACACATTGCTGAATTGGACGTGAATAATCCTATTTTGAGCTATGATGCAAACGGAGTATTTACAGACACCGTGCGATACAATAGATTGATTAACTATGGTGAGCAATCACACTTCGATAGAGAATTCAGAAAGAAATTGATGGATGGAAATGGCGTAGATGTTTATGGTAAGAAAATCGACGAAAGAACATTTGTTGATGTGAACAAATACAGTCCTTCTGATTTCAGTTTAAGCATGTTCAACGCCGATGAGTTGTTAAACAACGGAAACGGATATGCCAGCTACTTTGGGTACGATCATTTAGGGAATAAAGTAACAGGTAAACCTTCGATTAGTGAGTTCTTAAACAATAAAGATAAAAGAACCATTGGTGCTTTTCAACCGGTATATTTGGCTGCATGGTTAGAAGATCAGTTCCAATTTAAAGATTTGATTTTCCGAATGGGTTTGCGTATGGAACGTTATGATGCAAATCAATCTGTTTTGAAAGATGCATATTCTTTGTATCCTATCAGAACTGTAAATGAAGTAAAAGAATTAAATGGCTTGGGTGTTGCGCATCCTTCAAACATAGGTTCTGATTATGCCGTTTATGTGAATGATATGCAATCTCCAACGAAAGTTATTGGATATAGAAATGGCGACAGATGGTACAATGCCGATGGTAGTGAGCAAAAGAATCCTGAATTCTTAGCCAACCAAACTTCAAATGGTAAAATTGCTCCTTATTTGGTCGATTACAACAAACAAGAATTATCTGAAAATTCATTAACGGATTACACTCCAATTATGAATTTATTGCCTCGTGTATGGTTCTCTTTCCCACTAGATAAAAGAAAAACATTCTATGTGAGTTATGATATGTTGGCTCAACGTCCTGATCAAGGATCATCATTTTTAACTATTGATGAATTATACTATTTGAAATTTAGACAAGGTTCTACCATTTCAAATGGTTCTTTGAGTTCACGTTTAAAAACCGACTATGAAGTTGGATTTAAGCAAATATTTGGACGAAAAGGGGATAAAGGTATTGAATTATCTGCATCATATTCTGAAATTAGAAACGATTTTGGGCAATACCAAATTAACAATGGTTACCCTGTAACTTATGTAACAATCAGGAACATTGACTTCTCAACAATTACTGGATTTAGAGGTACATTAAACATGATGGATATTGGTCCTTTAAACATGAGTGTAAGTTATATGATGCAATTTGCAGATGGTACGGGCTCAAACATTAACTCACAAGCTGCATTAATTGCAAGTAACCAGCCAAACTTGAGAAATGTAATTCCTTTAGGGGAATTGGATATTCGTCATAACTTAAAAGTTTCAGCAACATGGGCTTGGGGTGGAGGAAGAGATCTTGTTTCTAAGAAAAACATGTACAATGGTCCAATTTTATTCGGAAAAGAAATTTTCAAAAATACTTCATTCAACTTCATTGGCAATACTTACAGTGGAGGTCCATATACCCCAACCACACGTTCCGTGCAAATTGGAGCTGTTGACCGTGCGCAAATTAAAGGTGTACCATTTGGTGCTCGTTTGCCTTGGCAATATAACTTTGATATGAACATTTCAAAAGCATTTGAATTGAAGCGCGATGGTAAAGCACCGTTGAGATTTACAGCTTTCTTATGGGTTAACAATTTGTTAAACACTTGGAATGTTGTTGGAGTTTTCCCTTATACTGGACAACCCAATGACGATGGTTTCTTAAACTCTCCTCAAGGTGAATTGTTGGTGAAAACTCAAGTTGATGCTCAAAGTTATATCGACTTGTATAAAATTTTATTAAACTCTCAAACTAACAACTGGAATGCACCAAGAACAATTCGTTTGGGTGTACGTTTGGCACTATAATTTAAAACATTAAAAAATTGATTATGAAAAGAATTGGTATATACGTTTTAGGTTTGTTGGCTTTTCAATCGTTGGCGGCTCGTCCAATTGAAAACTTAACAGGTAAAACAATCAAACCGAAAATTGACAGACGCGCTGGATCATTTGCAAACACCTGTGATCCTGCATCTCAATCAGTTGACTTGGATATTAACAACGTTCGTACGAAATTATTGAACGGTGGTGATATGTGGTGGGATTTGAACAATCCTAAATATGAAGTTCCTAAAATTAATGATCCTAACGCGGTTAGAAAACATTCATTGTTTAGTGGTGCTATTTGGATTGGAGGTAAAGACAATGGTGGTAGTTTGAAATTGGCTGCCATGACTTACCGTCAAAATGGTTCAGATTTTTGGCCAGGACCTTTGGATACTTCTACAGCGGCTACAGACCCATTGCGTTGTAAGTCTTACGACAAAATGTGGAAAGTAACCCGCGATGAATTGGAAGAGTTTGCGAATAGTAAATTTCTAACTCAAAGTGCAGGTATTCGCGATTGGCCAGCTGGTGCTGACCGTTCTGTGAAAGTAGGCAATGAGTCAGAATTTATGGCGCCATTTAAAGATATCAACGGGAATAATCTATACGAACCAATGGATGGTGAACATCCTGTAATTGATGAGCGTAGACCGGTAATTGAAAATGGTGTGGACCGTCAACCAGATATGTTTATTTGGTGGGTTTATAACGATAAAGGAAATATTCACTCTGAAACTACAGGCCAAGCAATTGGTATTGAGTGTCAAACAACAGCTTTTGCATTTTCAACAAATGACGAAGTGAACAATATGACATTCTACACCACAAAAATTATCAACCGTGGTTTTACAACGTTGAATGATTGTTACATGGGACAATGGGTAGATGCCGATTTAGGTAACTATGCTGATGACTATGTAGGTTGTGATGTAGGCCGTGGTCTTGGATATTGTTATAATGGTGATGATGATGATGAGGGTGTTTTGGGTTATGGATTGAATCCACCAACCATTGGAGTTGACTATTTTGAAGGTCCAACAGATACTGCAGGAAAACAAATGGGTTTGAGTCACTTTATGTATTACAACAATACGAGTGACCCTGTTACTGGTAATCCAAGAAATGCCAATGCTTATTACAACTTCCTGATGGGAAAATGGGCAGGTGGACAAAATGTAACTTGGGGTGGAAATGGCTTTGGAGGCTCTAGGGTTTGTAATTATATGTTTCCTGGTAGTACCGATCCAGGTTTTGTGGGAGAATGTTGGGATGAAAAATCTGCTGGTAACCGTCCTGGTGACCGTCGTTTTATCCAGTCTACCGGACCTTTCTTGTTACGTCCAGGTCAAGTTCAACGTATAACAGTTGGTGTTGTTTGGGCGAGAACCACAAGTGGTGGAGCAGGTGCTCCATGCTTGGGAACAGGTTCATTGCGTTTATTACAATTGGCATCAGATAAGGCTCAAACATTGTTTAACAATAATTTCAAAATTTTGGATGGTCCAAATGCACCAGATATTGAAATTCAGGAATTAAACCAAGAATTGGTGATGAAGTTTTTGAACACAAATTCTAGCAAAGTTGAAAATTACAAAGAGATATATAAGGATGCGAACAACAAAATAAAAACATATAAATTTGAAGGATATTTGGTGTATCAGTTAAAAGATGCAACTGTAAATACCGGAGATTTAGAAAATGTAGACAAAGCTCGTTTGTTGTTTCAATGTGACATTAAAAACAATAGAGGTCAAATCATTAACCGTGTATTCGATCCAAAATTGGCTCAGTTAATACCAGTAGAAAAAGTTGATGGTTCAGATAAAGGTGTACAACATACGTACAGCATTAAGAATGATTTGTTTTCTACTAGTTCTAATACGCGTTTAATTGACTTCAAGAAATACTACTATTTGGTTATGAGTTATGCAATTTTGTCTGATGACTCTTTGCAAATTGATCCAAACCAATTCTTGGCAGGTCGCAGAAATATTAAAGTTTACGCCACTGTCCCTCATGATCCAATTCCGGAAAATTTTGGTACTGAATTAAATTCTGGATACGGCAGTGGTCCAAGTTTAAATCGAATCGCTGGTAGAGGAAATGGTGGAAATGCATTGGAATTTACTAAAGAAACAATTGATACAATTTTGAAAAATGGGTTTGATAACACTCCAACTTATATTGGAGGTGCCGGACCTGTAAATGTTAAAGTTGTTGATCCTTTGAAAGTTCCAAATGCCAAATTCGAATTGTACATGAAAGAGAATAAGGCATCAATTACTGCTGGTTTAAAAGATTCTATTACAAAAAATACACAGTGGATTTTGGTAAAACACGATCCATTGGGTAACGATACCATTTTTTCAGATACTACATTGGCATACCGCTTTGAATCTGTTCAGGGTAAAAAAGGTTCGAACAATAGAACCAAAGAAACTTTGGCAGATTGGGGTTTGAGTATTGAAATTACGCAAACTTTTAACCCAGGTGAGAATGGAGTTGCTGATCCATCGAATGGTTTAATTGATTGGTCTATTGAATGGGAAGATAATGGCAAACAATGGTTAACTGCCGTGGTTGATAACGATGCTGCTCCAGCTTCAAATCCTTGGACAAATTGGATTCGAGCAGGTAATGCTGGCCGTGGGGCGACTCCTTTCGACGGATATTCGCATGACTTTTTCTTATCAGATGGTTCTACGCCAGTTGATCCAGGTCAGGCGTATGAGCGTATTTGGAATGGTAGAATTGCACCTTATGGTTTAACTGCACGTGAAAAGTATAGTGCCACTACGGGAGCCAATACTTATGGATTTGCATGGTCGGGTAACGCAACATGGTTGCAAAATCCGATGGCAGAGTTAAATAGCTTTGAATTGGTAATTACCAAAGATAAAAGTAAATGGACACGTTGTCCAGTCATAGAAATGGGAGACGACGAGGTTAAAAACAGTACAGAAGGTCAAATGGCTAAATTTAACATGCGTTGGGGTACTTCTAAAGATAAAGACGGTTTGGATATAGCTGGAAATAAAGGATTAGGTTGGTTCCCTGGCTATGCAATAAACTTGGAAACGGGTGAACGTTTGGCAATTGCTTTTGGAGAAGATAGTTACTTGGCTGGTGAAAATGGCAGAGACATGATCTGGAACCCAACCGATAATGTATTTAATGATAATGGAAACTACCCAGCAATTGGTGGAAAGCATTTCATCTATATTTTTGGAACCGGCAGACATGGTATTGCTCGTAACGTACAAGGATCTAGATACTTAGGTGAAGGAGATGGAGATTTTACAAGATTTAGAACTGGTTTAGAAGCCACGGCTGCAGGAGGTGCTCCTAGCACGAGTGAGAAGACTAGAATTTTATCTCAAGTAAATTGGGTGATTCCTACTTATTTAGCAGGTGGTTATAAAATGGTTAACGGTGTTCCACCAACAGACGTGAAAATAAAAGTACGTGTTAAGAAAGCTTATACAACTTACGCAAGTGCTGAATTAGATGGAGCTGGTAAGCCTTTGTACACATTGCCTAGATATAATTTTGATGGCGCAACGATTGCTCCTAAATTAACAGAAGCCGCTGGTAAGAAATCTTTGGATATGGTAAATGTAGTTCCTAACCCATATAGAGGTTACAGCGAATATGAAAATAGCCCTGTAGATTCTCGAGTTAAAATTACCAATTTGCCTCCAACTTGTACAATCACAATTTTTGATATGGCGGGTAATTTAATTCGTAAGGTTAAAAAAGATGATACGGATACATATTACCAGTGGGATTTGAAAAATAACAGCAATGTTCCAATTTCCAGTGGTTTGTATTTGATACATGTAAAAGCCAAAGATTTAGGCGAGAAAATTGTAAGATGGTATGGTATTATGCATGCTGTAGATTTAGATACCTATTAATAATTTAAAAGATGAAATTAAAATTAAATCATATATACGCAATAGGACTTTCTCTGATATTGGGTGGTCTGAGCAATAAGGCTTTTGCTGGTAACCCAGAAAGACAAGGTCAAGCTGGTGCTGCGCAATTAACCATCAACGGTTGGAGTCGTAGTTCAGGAATGGGTTGGTCTAATGGTGGATCTGTAATGGGCGTTGAAGCTATGTTTATGAATGTAGCGGGGTTAGATCGCATGATTAACCGTACCGAATTGATATTCAGCCGTACGGAATGGTTGGTTGGATCTGGTATTGGCATTAACAATGTTGGATTTGCTCAAAAACTTGGCGAAGATGACGATGCAGGTACTATTGGTGTTCAAATTATGCAATTTGGTATTGACCCAATTGAAATTACAACAGAAACAAATCCATACGGCGGAATAGGAACTTATAGAGTGAACATGACAAATATTGCTTTGTCGTATTCAAAAAGTTTTAGCAGAACCATTTCAGCGGGGATCACTGCAAGAATGGTCACAGAAGGCATTCCAGATGCTTCTGCTACCGGCATGGTTTTAGACGCGGGGGTTCAATATGCTACTACTTTAAGTCCTGGCGCAAGTAAACTTAAAAAGAACGACTTTAAGTTTGGTATTTCGATCAAGAATATTGGTCCGGATATGGATTTCTCTGGCGATGGTTTAAGTTTTAAAGCGCTTATTCAAAATGGGAGCTATGACAAAACCATGGAAGTGAAAACAACTTCAATCAAAATGCCGGCAATGTTAAATATTGCTGCTTCTTATGATGTAAAATTGGATAATGACCCTAAGCAATACGACAATCGTTTGACACTTGGTTTTGGGTTTACCAACAACGCATTTAGTGCTAACCAAACCACATTATCGGCTGAATATGCTTATAAAAACATGTTGATGCTTCGTGGCGGTTATACTTATCAGGAAGGAATATTTGATGAAGAAACTAGAACGTCTGCATTAACTGGTCCTTTTGCTGGTATCAGTTACGATTGGCATATAGATGGTGACGACGATAACGAAAGTGTTGTTTCTTTAGACTATAGTTACCGTTTTACAAATCCTTTTGGTGGAATACACTCTTTTGGAATTAGAATTGGTTTAGGTACATCGAAATAACAATTAAAAATTTATTATATTTGTATAAATGTTGCATCAATGTTCGCATTGATGCAACATTTTTTTTAGTCAATTAGCTTTTAAAACAAACAAAATGAGCAACATTCAATATTTTACCCAAGAGGGTCTAGACGCAATTAAGGAAGAACTTTATCAGTTAAAGCATATTGAGCGTCCTAAGATTATTCAGGCAATTGCAGAAGCGAGAGATAAAGGCGATTTAAGTGAGAATGCCGAATATGATGCTGCTAAGGAAGAACAAGGTCACCTAGAAGATCGAATTGCTCAAATGGATAGTTTGTTGGCGAATGCACGTGTGATTGATGCCACTCAACTCGACACCAGTAAAGTAAGTATCCTATGCAAAGTGAAAGTTAGAAATCATAACGTTGGAAAAGAGGCTGTTTATATGTTGGTATCTGAAAAAGAAGCCAATCTTAAAGAGAATAAAATTTCTGTAAAAAGCGCTATTGGCGCAGGTTTGTTGGGTCATGCAGTTGGTGAAGTTATTGAAATTCAAGTGCCTGCGGGTGTCGTGAAATTGGAAATTCTGGAAATTTTCGTTTAATTCTTTTTATGTCTACAATCTTCTCCAAAATTATAGCTGGTGAAATTCCTTGCCATAAAATTCATGAAGATGATGCGCATATTGCGTTTTTAGATATTTCACCTTTGGTGATGGGACATGTACTATGTTTGCCAAAAGCAGAGATGGATTACATTTTCGATATGTCTGAAGATCAATTAAAAGCACTTTGGGCATTTGCTATGCCTGTTGCCAAAGCCATAAAATCTGCAATTCCCTGTAAACGTATTGGAACCTCAGTAATTGGATTGGAAGTTCCTCATACGCATATTCATTTAGTGCCAATAAATTCAGCCGATGATTTGAATTTTACCCGAGCAAAACTTCAGCCTTCACAAGATGAATTGGCCCAAATTGCGGCTAAAATAAAAGCTTTCATTTAACCATTCTTTCTTCAATTCGTCTACATTTGTATTCATGTATCCTGAGTTGTTCCACATAGGTAATTTTGTTGTATTTAGTTATGGCTTTTTTATTATGCTCGGTGTTCTTATGGCATTCCTTTTCTTCTATTTTAAAAGAAAAAAAATCAATTTGTCAATCGATGATATTAGTGAACTATTTCTCTGGTGCTTTGCTTCGGTTTTCGTTGGTGGGAAGCTTTTTTATTATCTAGAAAAACCAATGTATTTTTTATCGAATCCTTCGGAAATGGTAAAAAATTTAGGTCAAGGTTTTGTATTCTACGGATCTTTTTTAGTGACCATACCTTTACTCGTATGGTGGTTTAGGAAACATAAAATTTCAGTGGCTGTAGGTTTTGATTATATTGCAATTGCTGGTGCGCTCGTTCATGGCTTTGGCAAAATTGGTTGCTTTATGGCAGGGTGTTGCCATGGAATACCGTGTTCACCCAATTTAGGTGTGATATTTACCAATCCAAAATCTGCCGCTAATCCTTTAAATGTGCCTTTATACCCAGTTCAATTGTGGGATTCATTGGCAATTCTAACGATTGTAGCTTTTATGTATATTTACAGTCAATATAAAAAATTCAATGGAGAACTTTTCTTAATCTATGGAATTTTATATGGAATAGTGCGATTTATCACTGAAAATTATCGTGGCGATGAATCAAGGGGCTACATCATACAAGATGTGTTAACCCATAGTCAGTTTATTGCGGTTTTGGTTATTTTAACTTGCTTTATCGTCTATGTGAATCGTTTGCGCAAACATAAAATTAGTTATTGATGAGGTTTTATAAAGTTGTAGGACAAACGTCTCTCAAAAAGCAATTAATAGATGGTGTGAATGCAGGTAGAATACCGCATGCGCAGCTTTTTCTAGGCAAGCCAGGTAGTGGAACTTTACCCATGGCATTGGCATATGCACAGTATGTTTCTTGTTTGAAAAGACAAGAAAACGATAGTTGCGGCGAATGTTCATCCTGCAGAAAGTACGAAACATATACGCATCCAGATTTGCATTTTAGTTTTCCATATCCAACAAAAGTTAAAGATGATTTAGCCAGCGATTATATGAAAGAATGGCGTGCTGCTTTGGCAATCAATCCTTACATGAATTTTGAGGGATGGATGCAGCACATGGATGCCGAAAATAAGCAAGGAAACATTCCAATTCGGGAACTTCGGTCCATCATTCGTGGATTGTCGTTAAAGCCATTTGAATCAGAATTTAAAGTCTTGGTGTTATGGCTTCCCGAATACATGGGCCAAGAAGGCAACGTTCTTCTAAAAATTATTGAAGAACCACCTCAAAATACCTTGTTCTTGCTGGTAGGAGAAAAGTCGGATCGAATATTGAATACAATTATTTCTAGAACCCAGCCGGTACGTGTCCCTCCAATAAAAACAGACGATATTTCCTCATATCTCATGCGTGAGTTTGAAGTAGATGAAGTGAATGGTTCCCGATTTGCACTGATGTCGCAAGGTGACTTAAATCTCGCAAAATCTTTAACTCAGGAAACCGAGAATCCATATTTTCAGCAGTGGCGTAATTGGATGAGCATTTGTTACACAAGAAAAATGGGAGATGCTGTGAAATGGGCAGATGAAATGTCGGGAATTGGACGTGAAACATTGAAAAGTTTCTTTTTGTATGGACTCGAAATTCTTCGTGGCATTATGGTTTTTGGATTTCGTAAGCAAGCGGGTTCATGGTCTGCACAAGAGCAAGATTTTATTCAGAAATTTAGCAGTTTAGATATTCCAATATCCCAACTCGAAAAAATAATTTTAGGCATTGAAGATGCCATCTCAAATATTGAGAGAAATGCAAATGCAAAAATGGTTTTGACAGACTTGTCTTTTGTAGTTGCAAGAAACTTGAAAAAATAATTATAGCTTAGGCAACTTTTTGATGCTCATAGGCATCTTGTTAGAAATCTGAGCCATGAGAAGGGCAAATGACATCAAAGGAAACAACAGAGGAATCGATCATGTTAGCGGCCTGTATACAGGGCGACAAAGCTGCACAGTATCAGTTTTATCAAAGGTTTTCGCCGATTTTATTTGCAATTTGTAAACGGTATGCAGATGATGAAGATTCCGCAAAAGATATGTTTCAAGAAGCCATGATTAAAATTTTTCAAAAACTAACCGATTTTAGATTTGAAGGATCCCTAGAAGGGTGGTTGAAACGCGTTTGTGTGAATCAGTGTCTCGACGCTTTGAAGAAAAGCAAGGCTAAATTTAATGAAAGCTTGAATGATGCGCATTCAAATTTGCCCTCTGATAGCGATATCCTTTCAGAGATTAACGTGAAAAATTTAATGCAGTTATTGGGTAAACTTCCTGTTGGCTACAGAACTGTATTCAACTTATTTGCAATTGAGGGATATTCACATGCAGAAATTGCCTCAATGCTAAATATTACTGAAAATACCAGTAAGTCTCAAATGTTTAAAGCTAGAAAATGGCTTCAAAATCAAATTGTTAAATAATGGAGCAGAATCAAAATATCGATCAAATTTTTCGTGAAACATTGGGCAATGCCACCGATGTTCCACCGGGTTCTGCTTGGGCGAATATATCAAATCAGCTTCCGCAAGCGCCAAGCTTAGCAACATCAAATACAAATTGGTTTTCCAAATTGGGTGTTGTTTCAAAAGCGTCGATTGTGGTTTCTGGTATTGCTTTAGTCGGGTTTATTGCTTTAAATATACCTGTTGATAAGAATGATGCTCAACGAGTCTTGTCTGAAAACAAGTCAGTTGAAACTTTCAATCAAAATGATCAAAAGCAAGCGGAAACGGCAGGCTCTTCAAAAGAGTTGGAGAATGAAAAAAAATTCGACAAACAAGTTCCTTCAATTAAGGAAGTTATTGCTCCTGAATACTCCTCTGAGCTAAGAGATGATTACAATTATGATTATGTAGGTTTTGACGATCCTAAAATGCCAAGTTTGAATCATGCAACTATGAATAATTTGGATAATTCAGTATCAGAAAAATCTAATTTGCTTTCGGAAATTGCTAATTTCGGTTGTAAACATCAATTAGAAATTTCAAAG
>CAIRMY010000064.1 GCA_903879775.1 uncultured Bacteroidota bacterium | reverse complement strand
ATTGCATGAAGTCAATATGACTATTAAGCTGAGTAGAAATTTAATTATTACTCTCATATATCAAATTTAAGTATTAATCGGTGGTTTCCAAATACATCGGTTTTATTCGACGTTTGTTGGATGGTTTTTTATTATTTCCAATTATTTCACAGTGCAAAATTGAATAATTCCCCAACTTTCTCGTTAATTGGAAAAAACGCGGAGGACAAACCCTATGCGTCGCTCAAAACTGAGCATCTCGATCGGAACTACTCAAAGTTAAAAATACCCAATGTTACCAGTGTTTACATCCTTATTGTGCATCATTGATTTGCCCCCTTCATGTTAAGTGTTATTTTTGAGTAGAAGAGAGATTTAATTCACGGCCCAGGTTTCGAATTCAAATGGGTCTTTGAGGTACTAGTTAATCTATTGAATTTCAACAAATTTTATTAAATTCGAAATCGTGAGAACGACACATATTACATTGATTCTACTTTTCATGTGTCTATTGCTGTCATCGTTCAGTGAGCCTCCAAAGGGGTATGACCAAGACATCGCCCTGAAAGAAAAAGACACTTTAAAATGGTATTCATTTAATGAAGGACATGCCAAAGCAGTTCGGGAGAATAAAATTCTCCTCGTCAATATCAGTACAACATGGTGTTATCCTTGCAAATTGATGTTTAAATATACCTATACCCATCAAGGTGTTATAGATACCCTCAACAAGTGCTTCGTATGTGTTTATTTTAATCCAGATATCGATACCAGTTACATGCTGAATGGTAACGAAATAGGGCCTAAAGAACTGATAAAATATTTATTTGTTGATGATGAGGTGGGATACCCAACTACCTTGTTTTGGTTTCACCCCGAGTCCGAAGAAAAGCATTCAGTTCACAGTGGATACATGGAGCCGCCCACCTATTTGAAGTTGTTAGCCGCGGCCCGCGCAATACGTCCGTTTAGTTCGTTGGGAATGAGTTTGAAGCTGGATGAATATCGACCATCGGACGGTGCGCCAAAATGAAACTTGTCTGAATTGATTTGCCTCTAATGAGAAGATCAATTTGAGCCTGATGAAAAATAAATAATTAATTTGACAACAATGAAACAACTCACATTTCTTTTACTGTTACTCACTTCTTGTCGCTTGTTTGGACAGGACAATGAATCTTCAACTCCAGATTTGAAACGAGTTCTAATTGGTTTCAATGTTTCACCCAATATTTGTTATCGGACACTAAAGGTTAACGATGGGAGCTTTACAAGTGCCGGTATTGTGATGTCGAGGAACGAAAATGAAACCGTAAAGCTAGGATACTCCGCTGGCCTGAATATGTGTTTTAATTTAAAAAGACATTTTGGTATTGAAGCAGGTATTCAATATTCCGATAATGGATTTCGGTCAAAAATGTTGATTTTAAATCCGTTACAACCTGATCCGTTTGTGCCTAATAAAGCAAAATTTATTTACAACTTTCATTGTGTGGATATTCCCATAAAGGCAAATTTTACAACGGATGAAGGGAAGATTCGCGTTTTCACTAGCGTTGGTTTAACAGCTAATTTTTTTATTAAAGAAACAGTAACTAGTGTGTTATTTTTCTCAGACCACACTGAGAGAAAAACAAGGATGACTTCGGAATCGGATAATTATAACAAATTGAATATCACACCGACAATAAGTGTTGGCGTTGATTATCGCATTAACGAAAAAATGAATTTGAGAATTGAACCGACTTT
>CAIRMY010000063.1 GCA_903879775.1 uncultured Bacteroidota bacterium | reverse complement strand
CTCAAGGAATTTAGTTAAAAATGATCGGGGTGCTTTTGAGAATTTCATGGATTTGCAATTGGTTAAATCTGACTTGAATTTTTCAAGTCAAGTTTGTTCTGGAAATGAAAGAACAGTGAAGTTGTTTATTAAGAATAATTTTGTTGATACCGCCTATAATTTCAAAGTTGGATTCACAATAAATGGGAAATTAATCACAGAAACAGCTACGCAAAAAATATTGCCAGGCGACACGGGGATCTATACATTCAAAACGCCGCTCCAACTGGTAAAAGCAGGTACCAATTATATTCAACTTTTTTTAAGCATTCCTGATGATAAATCGTCAAATGATACTTTAAGCTATAGTGTTAATGTAATTGCTTCGCCTGGGGGAATTGGGTTTTCTGCAACTTCCAAAGTAACAACACCTAATTCTGCTATTTATCAGAAAAGTTTCACATATGATGTTACAATTTTAGGTGTTCCAGTGATGTACGATTTAAAGGCACCAAGGGCATTTACAAACGCACAATATGGCTCTTCTAGTTCGAGCAAATGGAATGCGAGTATAGCTGTTCGTACCACTGGAGGAAAGGTGGTTTCAGGCGGCAGTTTTGTGCCTCCCTCTAGTTCAAACGACTTGGAGTTTAAATTTTTAACTTCCGATACAACTTTGGAAGATAGTACTTTAGTCATATCTTTAAAAGTTTCGGACTTAACAACCGGTTGTGATACCATTTACAAAAGACAAGTTTATATTTTCCCTAGTCCTAAATTGCTTTTAAATATCCCTTCAAAAAATTGCGTTGGCGATACGTTGTTTGTTAAAAATAATTCGACCTATAAAAAAGGATATCTAGACAACTTTTGGAATTTTGGTACCGGTAACGCTGGAGATACTTCAAATTCTGTGGAGCCAATTTTCATATATTCAAATGGCGGTAATTTTACGGTTTCTCTCGCTGCAAAAAGCAAGCCTTATGGTTTTGTATTTTCTAAATCTACCCTGGTTTCGGTCATTGCAAAGCCTAAAGTTCAATTTACAAAGGAAAATGCTTGTATTGGCAATAATTTGAATATCGTCAATAATACGACCCCATCAAATGCAACAATGAAATGGGATTTTGGTGATGGAAATGGAGTTCAAGTGAATAGCAATACGAACATTGCCCTTAAATATTCTAAAGCGGGCAATTATACAATTAAGCTAGTTGCCGATTTGTTAGGTTGTTCGTCTACCGTTTCGCAAAAAATTACTGTTTTTGACAAGCCGATTCCTGATTTTGTGAAACTTTCTGGAAATTGTGATAACGAAAAAGTGTCCTTCCAAAATAATACAACTATAACCGCTGGTAATTTTGGCTGCAAATGGGATTTTGATGATAATGGTAAAACAAGTTTAGACAGAAATCCAGTTTACACATTTGCATCTTCAGGGACTAAAAAAGTGAAATTAATTGTATTGTCTGAATTTGGTTGTAAAGATTCAATCTCTAAGAATATTGGAATAAAAGAATCGCCAAAGGTTAGTTTTACAAGTGATCAATTTTGCATCAATAGCAAAACAAATTTCCAAAATACAACCCCTAATGTTTCTGGAACGAATGCGACAATAAAATGGAATTTGTCTGACGGTGATTCTACAACCTTAAATTCATTTTCGCATTCTTGGAAATTTTTGGGCAATAAAGTCCTTATTTTAAAAGTTAATCTAGACAATGGATGCTTTTCTGAAAACTCGAAAACAATTCAAGTTTTAGATCAAGCAATTGTGCAGTTTAGTTTTGACCCTAAATGTTCTTTAGATACTGTTAAATTTGATAACCAAAGTACCGGAAATGGTTCGTTGTCTTATTTATGGAATTTTGGGGATAATGATACTTCTAATTTAGAAAAACCACTTCATCGTTATAAAGTTGTTACGAGTAAAACTTTTAATGTTGAGTTAACTGTCAACTTAAAGGGTGGCTGTCCTGCTAAGCTTATTAAATCTTTAGACATTTATGAGTTACCTAGAACTTGTGATTTTAATTATGCGCCGGATTATTCTTTTTCTTATTATGGTGCCAAACTTGAGCCTATAGACAATAATTTAAATGTTGGAGGTCAGAATAATGTTGATTATAATTGGTCTGTTAAAGGACTTGGTAATCAATTTTCAAAAGATGTTAATGCTGGAGTCAACTACAATTTAGGTGGCGATGGCACGTATATGGCCACCATGTCGGCTAAAACCAGAGACAATGGTTGTACATGTTCAATGACAAAGCAAATTGTTATGGATCGTTTGAATGTTTCTTCGCTTGCAAACAAAGTGATGGCTTACCCAAATCCTGTGAAGTCTTTTTTGAATTTGACGATAGAAAAAAATTCAACTCTTGAGGCGCTGGAAATAGTAAATGCTTTGGGTGCTAAATGCAATGTGCCAGTTCAGAAATTGAATACAGATTCATATATATTGGACTTTTCAAATATTTCAAACGGGGTGTACTTTTTACGTTATTCTATTGAGGGACAATTGCTTTCGACTCAAATATTAGTTGGCCATTGATATGGTAAAATTTTCGAATTTTGAGCCTGATTTCTTTGAGTTTTTCATTGAATTGTCAATGAATAATCAAAAATCATGGTTTGATTTGAATCGCAAGCGTTATGAGGAACATGTAAAAGCCCCATTTATTGAATTTGTTACAATTTTAATAGAAAGAATGTCTTTAATTGATTCGGATTTTAATGGAATTGTGCCAAAAGAATGTGTATTTAGAATCAATAAAGACATTCGCTTCTCGAAAGACAAAACGCCATATAAATTGTTTTGCTCGGCATCTATTCACGTTGGTGGTCGGAAGAGCATGTTTCCAGGCGGTATGTATATAGAAATCGGAGCGGAAAGCTGCGGTATTTATTCAGGAGTTTACATGCCTGAGAAAGAAGACTTGCTTAAATATAGAGAGAATATTGCTGCGAATATTTCTTCATTTCAAGAAGCCATTTCAGAGGAGCCGTTTTTGAAATATTTTGGTTCTGTGAGAGGCGAAAAGAATAAAAAGATTGACCTTAAATTCAAGGATGTCATTTCTAAAGAGCCCTTAATTTTGAATAAGCAATTTTATGTGATGCATTCATTTGAAGCTGAAAAGACCTTTGAAATGGACTTTATAGATTATGTGATTGAAGTTTGGTTGTCGGCAAAAAAATTCAACAATGCATTGTTGGGAATTTGAATGGTCTGAAAGCTGTTTCTGGTTATTTTAAATGGTTTTAACCTTTAAAAATTCTATCGATTGGTGATCCCTACAGGAATCGAACCTGTATTTTGAGTTCCGGAGACTCATGTAGTATCCATTCTACGAAGGGACCAATTAAAATGCGAATATACGGCTCTTTATAGGGTTTTTATTGATGGATTTTCAAACGCAAAATATTGGAATAAAATAGCTTAATTATTCAATTGGCTCAGCAAAAAGATTGCCTTTTTGATCTAGCCATGCATTTTTTTCATTATAGGGGACCAACCAGTACCCGCTAAAATCTTCAAAGCTAATGCCTTCAAAAACAGGGTCAACAATAAACTTACCAGCCGTGTTGATCACACCCCAAGAGCTTTCTTCATTTGAAGCTGTTTCAGGTATTCTTACAATAAAGTTATTGATGTTGTCGGTGAAATATATATCATGGTACTTGCAATCTAAAATGACCTTGCCATTTTCGTTGCACAATCCCCAAACTCCTTTTTTCTGAATCATAAAGTAGCCTTCCTTTTCAGCAGGAACAATGGCTTCGAAATCTTTGTAAACAAGACCTTTATCATTGATCACCGCCAATGGTTTTTCATTTATTTGATAGATGTTCCAAACTCCTTTTGTTAAACCTGCAACCAAATGATCGGAGATCACATTGATTTCTTCAAATGATAAATTCGACATCAAATGATTCACATAATTGTACCACTTTACTTGCTTTTTTTCTTTTGTAACAAATAGTTTTTGAGCAAATACAGATAAGTTTGGTATCGCATTTTTGCTTACAATGACTCCAGCCGTGTCGTAAATGATATACCCTTTTGTGGTTTTAATGGCAAAGGCATTAAAATGCAAGTTGTTTGTAATAAGAATATCATCATGTATTGGCTGGATAATCTCTTTAAACTCTTTATAAATTGAATCAGATTGGTATTTGATTTTGAAATTTCTCCCAAAATCATGCAATTGATTGTGCGTTAAATTCATTTGAGGGATTTTAGAACCAAATGGTTTCGATAGTATCCCATATTTTCTCTTCCCTTCAACTATTTTAACAATTTTTGAAAAGCCGTTGTCTAAATCTTGAATCAAATCGTATTCCTTACTAACCTGTTTTCCCTCAAAATCAATGTACATCCATTTTCCATTGGTAGTTTCAACAAGTGCAACGCCATTTTTGAAAGGGAATGCTTGTTTGTAATTGAATTCAATGGCTTTTTCACCTGTTGTGGTTATGTAACCCCATAAGTTATCATTTATGACAGCAATCAATACTTTTGGAAGTTCTATAATATCTACATTGACAGTAATGGAAGAAAATGGACTTAAAATATTTGAATATTGAATTGGTGTAATGAGTTTGCCGGTAAGATTAAACATGCCCCAAGATTTTCCATTGTACAGAATTCCTAACTTTAGTGTTGTGTCGAAATAGATCCTTTGAAATTTACATGGCAATATTTCTTGCCCTAAGGAATTAATGATTCCATGCCTATCTGCTTTTTGAACAAATGCCATATTCGCAGAAAATTGTACAATTTCATCGTATGTTTTCTGATTTACAGGAGTTCCATCTTTTTCAATGTAGAAAAAATCTGATGCACCAAAGTCATCAAACTTCATAACCAATGCGCAACCAGGCACCAACATGGATCCATTTGAATACCATTTTTTATGATAATTGGATGCATAAGGGTATGCAAAATCGTATAAACTATCAGTCCACGTTTCTGAACTGGCAGAATCAACGTAGACGTATTTTAGATCTTTTGTTAAATATGGAACAGGTACAACATTCAAATACCTCATCAAATAGTCAATTTGAGACCTGTGACGCGCCCGAGGGTATTTTTTGATATAGGTTTCGTACTTGCTGTTACTATTTGCGGATTTTGCATCTAAATAGGCAATGTTCTCAGCCAAATTAAATGCACTGTCTTTTTGAGGAGCATTTGGGTATTCCTCAATAAACTTTATATAACTTTGTTCATTGTTTTCAATCAACACCAATTCAAACGCAGTTTTGAAGAGTGTATCTTCAATGACTTTGTAAAAATTCTTCAGATGTATAACTTCTTTCAAATGGTGATTTTTTTCTATGTTTTTCCAATAAAGATCAATGTATTCCTTGTAAATGTTGATATTTTTAGATGCCAACGCCTTCTTAAATTCAATTGTGTCTTCGCAATATTGCAAATGTTCAATACTCCACTCCAATTGAATCACACACCCTAAATTCTTGACTTGTTCACGTGTTGAAGTGTCCAAATAATTTTTGTACAATGAATGTTTCTCGATACGATTTTTGAGAGTCATAAAATGTTCGGTATAAAATACGTTTCTATTCTTTTTGCCCAATAAATTTGGTTCGCTCTTGCGATTCAGTATATACAATTTTTCGACTTGAGAAGTTATTAAATCGTTAAAATGATTTAAATTCAATGAATATCGTTTGCTTAATTTGATGGCTTCAGATGCTTTTTGATGCTGAATGAACAATTTCAACAATGCTTTTTCCGAAAATATTAAAGCTGAATCAAATTTTTTGTCATTTTCGTAAATGCGAGATAAATCATACCAAGCAATGCATTGATTTGAATCTTTGCTTTGAACTTGCTTTAAAATAATTTTTTTAGAATTTACAAAGTCTTTATTTTCAATGAGTTGATGTGCTTTGTATAGCTTGTTGAAAAATGGTAAAAATGGATTTGCTGAAGCCAAACTGCCCTGAATGAATGCGAATAAAATGATTAGCCTTTTGAAAATCACAATACAAATTTATCACATAAATTTGTGAAATGGAATATAGAAGATTAGGTAAATCTGGTTTGCCAATTAGTGAGCTCAGTTTTGGGTCTTGGATAACCTTTGGAAATCAAATTGGTGATGATATGAGTGAAACACTTATGGACATTGCCTATGATGCAGGAGTTAACTTTTTTGATAACGCCGAAGTATATGCTGCAGGCGAAAGTGAACGCGTGATGGGTAAAATTCTCAAAAAGAAAAATTGGTCGAGAGATTCCTATATCATTTCAAGCAAGGTGTTCTTTGGTGCAGGTGCAAATGTCCCTACTCAAAAAGGACTTCATCGTAAGCACATCATTGAAGCATGTGAGCAAGCGCTTAAACGTTTGCAAATAGATTATTTAGATCTTTATTTTTGCCATAGGCCCGATAAAAACACTCCAATTTCTGAAACAGTTTGGAGTATGCATCAGCTCATTATGCAAGGTAAAATTTTGTATTGGGGAACGAGCGAATGGAGTGCACAGGAAATTATGGAAGCTCATATGTTTGCTGAAAAATATCACCTCATAGGCCCTGTGATGGAACAGCCGCAATACAATATGCTTCACAGAGATAAAGTTGAAGTTGAATACAGTCAAATTTATAAAACGGTTGGACTCGGAACCACCATTTGGAGTCCTTTGGCAAGTGGCTATTTAACCGGTAAATACATCGATGCACCTAAGAAAAACGTTCGTTTAAAGAGAGAAGAATTGGGTTGGTTGGCCGATAAATTATTTACACCTGACAACGAAACTAAAGTTCAAAATTTAATGACTTTTGCTGCAGATCACGGCTTTTCTTTGCCACAATTGGGAATCGCGTGGTGTCTTAAAAATGAAAATGTGAGCACAGTCATTTTAGGCGCTACGAAAGCTTCACAACTCAAAGAAACCCTTAAAAGTGCTGAACTCGTTAGTCAATTGACCCCGGAAATTATGCACGGTATTGAAGCCATTTTGCAGAATAAGCCACAGCACCCTCAATATTAATTTCTTTTTTTGAGGGACATTGAATCGTTCCGAATTATTCCTAACTTCTGCTATATTTGTATGGTATGAATCGTAAGTCGTTTGTTTATAATTCGATGCTTGGCCTAGGTGGTTCCCTCATTGTGGGAGATTCCCTCGGCTCAAATGTCCCTCATGAAAATGAATCTTTAAAAGCATTGGAATCAGTTTCTGCGGACAGCAAAAAGTTCGATAACGAGGCATATTGGAAGAAAGTTTCGAAGTTTTTCAATAGACCAAAAGATTTCATTCAATTTGAACACGGTTATTTTTCACACCAGCCAAT
>CAIRMY010000062.1 GCA_903879775.1 uncultured Bacteroidota bacterium | reverse complement strand
TATTTGGCGATATGCCCGATGTAGAAGATTTAGAAAATCCTAAAAATGCCTTAAGTTCTGAAATTTATGGTGAAGATGGAGTTATCATTGGTAAATTCTATTTGGAAAATCGCACCAATATTGGAGCCAATGATATTAGTCCTGAAGTTTTTAAAGCGCTCATTGCAACTGAAGACATTCGTTTTTACAGCCATTCTGGTATTGATATTCGCGGAACGCTGAGGGCCTTTGCTTCTTTAGGTACCGATGGCGGTGCAAGTACCATTAGCCAACAATTGTCTAAGAACTTATTTAGTCGTTTTGAAAAGCCATCGGGTAAACTTAGCCGGATCATGCAAAAATTCAAAGAGTGGATTATTGCAGTGCAACTGGAGCGCCGTTATACTAAAAAAGAGATTTTGGTGTTGTATTTGAATACCGTTCCTTTTTCAGGATTGTCATTCGGGATAGAAGCTGCTTCCCAAGAATTTTTCAACAAGCACCCTAAAGAATTAACAACCAATGAATCAGCGGTTTTAGTTGGAATGTTGAAAGCAAATTGGAAATACAATCCTAAATACAATGCTGAAAATTCAAAAAATCGTAGAAATACGGTTTTAACACAAATGAACAAGTACGATTTTCTATCTGATGATAGTCTAAATATACTTAAAAACGAACCCATTAAATTGCAGTATAGAACAGCCGCTATTGATGGTATGGCACCCTATTTTAAAACGTATTTAGGTGAATTCATGAAAAAATGGTGTAAAGAACACGACTATGATTTGTATCGTAGTGGACTTAAAATCTACACCACCATTAACAGTGAAATGCAAGAATATGCCGAAAATGCTGTTAAAAAACATATGACATCCCTCCAAGCTAAATTTACCCAAAGTTGGGGGAAAGAAAAACCTTGGCGCTACATTACCGATAGAAAAGTCATTCCTAATTTTATTGAAGATGCGTTGAAAAAAACAGCACGTTACAAATATCTTCAGGAACAACTTGGAGATAATGAAGATAAGATCATTGCAGAGTTGAAAAAACCTGTTAAAATGACAATCTTCAGTTGGAATGGCGACAAAGACACCACTATGAGTCCTTATGACAGCATGGTTTATGTAAAAAAAGTACTTCATGCAGGATTTATTGCATTGGATCCAGAAACAGGCTATATCAAAGCTTGGGTAGGAGGCGTTGACCATAAGTATTTCAAATATGATCATGTAAATATCAATGCCCGCCGACAAGTTGGTTCTACATTTAAACCTCTGGTTTATGCCACTGCAATTGATATCAATAAGTTTACACCTTGCACAGAATTCCCAAGAGAACGAACAACCTTTATTACTGAATCTGGTCAAACTTGGTCTCCAAGAAATTTTGATGGCACTGAGGGGGGAGTTTGGACAATGGCGAAGGGATTGGCATTATCAGACAATTTAATCACCGCTCAGGTGATGAAAAGCCTTGGCGACGATGGTCCAGATTTAGTGGGTCAATTTGCTGAGAGTGTGGGAATTACCAAAAACCGCATTCCTCGTGTCCCTTCTATTTGCCTTGGAACCATCGAATTGAGTCCTTTCGAAATGGCTTCAGCTTACTCAGCTTTTGTGAATAAGGGACTTTGGGTAGAGCCTTCTTTTATCACAAGAATTGAAGATAAAGACGGAAATGTACTCGCTGAATTTAACACACCGAAACACGATCAGGTTTTAAGCGAAGAAAAAGCAATGATTATGTTTACCATGTTGAAGAAAGTTGTTGACAATGGTACAGCTGCTGGTTTAAAAGGCAAATTTGAAATTTCTGGTCATATTGGCGGTAAAACAGGAACCACGCAGGGTGCCGCCGATGGTTGGTTTATGGGTGTCATGAAAAACCTAGTGTGCGCAACCTGGGTAGGTGCCGATGATCCAAGTGTTCGGGTTAAGGGAGCTTTAATGGGACAAGGGTCTCAAATGGCCATGCCAATTTTTGGATATTTTATGCATGATTTGCAACGTAGTTCTAAATTATCATACAAAGCAGATATGATTGATGCACCTCAAAATTATGATCCTTCTTTATTCGATTGTAAGAAATCGGCTAGCGATAGAATTGATTTAGGGGGAAGTAATCTAAGTATTGATGGTTTAGGAGACTAAACTTCCATAAATTATTTAAATAATCTTGATTTATTAATTCTATTTCACTATATTTGCAGCCCTAAATAACGAATTTTTCATAGAATGAAACCAGATATTCATCCAAAGACTTACCGCAAAGTTGTATTTAAAGACATGAGTTGCGATTACAGTTTCATCACTCAAAGTTGTGTTGACACTAAAGAAACCATCAAATGGGAAGACGGCAATGATTACCCTTTGTACAAGTTAGAGATTTCTTCTAAATCTCATCCCTTTTACACTGGTAAGCAAAACTTGGTAGATACAGCAGGACGTATCGACAAGTTTATGAGAAGATACAACAAGAAGTAAATCCTTCTTTATTCATATTTCAAAAAGACCGCCTAGCGGTCTTTTTTTATGACCTATGATTTTCCTTGGATACAATGTATTTAGATTTTAATGGTGATAAAAAAGGACTTGTCGTGGGTTTGTTCTCTGGGTATTTCGAAAAGTAATGGCTATCGAGGTGAATGACCGTTGAAAATTGAATTTTCAGATTATTCCATTTACAAAATTACCCATGAAGCAATTGGAACTGCCATCCATAATTGTGGTGACTTAAACGGTGATCATATCGTTGATTGGCCGTTCTAACCTCAATGGTTTTAAAGAGAATTTACCGCAAAAAAAATGGGTTAAATTTAATGCTTGTCAACCATTTGCATATCGGTATACACCGGCAAATGATCGCTAAAGCCATTCAAGAATGTCTTACCACCATAAGTTCTAAATGGATATCCAGCAAACCTTCCATCCGCTTGAATTAAAAAGCTGCGATTGAAAATTTGTTGTTGGGGAATTCCATAATGGCTGTTGATATGGTACAATGAACGACTTAAAATAATTTGGTCGAATAAATCCCACTTACCATTGTATTTCAAGCTACCCAATTCTGTATTATTGATTCTATACATGTAAGCCAAATTTACGGCACTTGCGTATTCATTTCCTGCCTTTAAATGATGAAGGATACTGCTGTCGGTCGGATTGTCGTTAAAGTCGCCAACGGCCGCCCAATTGCTTGGTAAATTTGATTTGGTTTCTAAATAAACACTCAAAGCCATAGCAGCAGAGATTCTATTTACGCGCGATTTCTCCTCCCCTTGTGAGCGAGATGGCCAATGGTTCACAAAAACCACCAAACTGTCATTCGATTGATAATTCAATAAATGAACTGCCAATATATTTCGAGTGGCATGATTGTCGTGAAGCTTTACAGGAATTTCATATATCCCAGTTGCCTTAAACTTTGTCATATTGTAAATCAGCCCCACATCAATTCCACGGGCATCGGGAGATTCTCTATGGACTAACTTATAAGGGTTAAAGGAACTACCAAATTTAAATAGCGCCGATTTTTTCATTAAATCATACAATACATCGGCGTTTTCAACCTCACAAACCCCCAAAATATCGGGGCGAATAGAATCGATCACACGACTCATATTGGTTAATTTCTTTTGGTATTTGTCTGAATTCCATTGATTTTTTCCATTCGGAAGGAATTCAGCATCGTCGTTTGACCCATCGATGGTATCAAACAAATTTTCTAGGTTATAAAATGCTAATCGGAACTGTGGACTGACATTTACCAATGGGTCTACTTCCAAGCCCTGACTAGCATTTTTGTTTTTAAATGAACCGCAGCCAGCAACTAAAACTAAAATTATAACTAAACAACTAAAACTAAACTGAATAAATTGTAACTGCGATTTCACTCGATGCAAAAGTACAAATAGGATGTTAAGGAGGTATTTCATAAACATTAAATAAAGATGCAAAGATTCGCAAAAAATGCGAAAACAAAAGGAAAAATATTTATTTGTTGCAAATAATGAAACAAATAATTGCAGGATATGAATTAACGACTGTAATTTGGAGCTTCTCTTGTAATGGCAATGTCGTGTGGATGACTTTCACGCATACCGGCATTGGTAATTCTCACGAAATTAGCCGTTTGCAAATTGTCTATTGTAGAAGATCCACAATAGCCCATACCCGCTTTCAAACCACCAACCAATTGATAGACCACTTCGCTCAAATGTCCCTTATAAGAAACAGTCCCTACAATACCTTCTGGAACCAATTTCGCAACTTCGTCTTCCGCATCTTGGAAGTAACGGTCTTTACTACCGTCTTTCATTGCTTCAATGCTGCCCATTCCGCGGTAAGATTTCACTTTACGGCCATCGAAAAATGTAGTTTCTCCAGGACTTTCTTCTGTACCCGCGAACAATCCACCGGCCATAATGGTATTGGCTCCGGCAACAATTGCTTTCACCATATCACCACTGTAGCGAATACCACCATCGGCAATCACTGGAACTCCTGTGCCTTTTAAGGCTTCAGTAGCTTCCATCACAGCGGTTAACTGAGGCATTCCAATACCTGCAATGATACGTGTTGTACAAATACTTCCAGGACCAACGCCAACTTTAACAGCATCTGCACCAGCTTCTGCCAACGCTTTAGCAGCGGCGCCTGTTGCAATGTTTCCAGCAATGATTTGCAAATTGGGATATTCTCTTTTAACAGCGCTCACTTGATCTAATACTCCTTTAGAATGACCGTGAGCTGTGTCAATGGCAATCACATCTACCCCAACCTTAACCAAAGCAGCTACACGTTCCATCGTATCACTTGTTACACCAACTGCAGCACCAACCAACAATCGTCCATGTGCATCTTTAACAGCTTTAGGGTAATTTTTAACTTTTTGGATATCTTTAAACGTAATTAACCCTTGTAAAATGTAATTATCATCTACAATGGGTAATTTTTCAATTTTGTGTTTTTCAAGAATTTCTTGAGCACCCTTTAAATTTGTTCCATGTGGGGCTGTAATTAGATTTAAAACAGTCATGACATCTCCCACCAATTTGGTTAAGTCTTTTTCGAAACGCAAATCACGGTTGGTAATGATACCCACCAATTTATTTCGATCATCTACTACTGGAATCCCGCCAATTCTATTTTCCCTCATCAAATCAACGGCATTGGCCAGAGTTGCATCCGATTTTAAAGTAATTGGGTCTAAAATCATTCCACTTTCTGAACGCTTCACCTTTTTCACTTCATCGGCTTGACGTTGAATGGTCATGTTTTTATGGATGATACCAATTCCACCTTCGCGCGCCATGGCTATGGCCATTTTGCTTTCCGTAACAGTATCCATTGCAGCAGCTACAATTGGTACATTTAAACGCAATCCTTTGGTAAATTGAGTACTCGTATCGGCTTCTCTTGGCAATACTTGAGAGTGGCGAGGCACAACAAGAACGTCGTCGAAAGTTAAGCCTTCTAAAATAATTTTTGGGGAATTGTGTGAGTTAGACATAGCAAATAACAGTTATAAAGTGTGGTGGTTATTTGCCGTGCAAAGATAGTGGAAAAAATGAAAAAAAGCATAGATTTGTTGTATAATTCAAATTCAAACTTTCTTATGAACCAATTTAGCACAAAATATCTCGGGAAATTACGTTGCGAAAACACCCATAACCAAAGCGGCACCATCATTCATACCGATGCGCCAACAGACAATCAAGGCAATGGAATGGCATTTTCTCCAACCGATTTATGTGCATTGAGTTTAACAACTTGCATCATCACTACAATGGGAATTTACGCCCAAATGAAGGATATAGAATTGGTTTCAATTGAAGCAGATACCAATAAAATTATGGCAAGTGACCCGCGCAGAATTTCTAGAATTGAATCAAGCATGAGAATAAAAATAGGACACAATGCCACAGATAGAGACAAAGAAGGATTGGAAAGAATTGTTAAATCTTGTCCTGTTTCTAGGAGTCTACACCCCGATATTGAGCAAGTGATAATGCTCGAGTGGGTCTAAAAACATTGGTTCGCAGATCAAATGTCATATAAATCGCATTTGAGCAGGATGTAAAGAAATTTGAATCAGGGCGGATTTTAATTTAACTGTTTTCATTCAATATTTTGTTGATTATTTTCACCTTACATTTTTGCTTTTGCTTAAATTTTCATTTGTAATTTGCACCCAGATTTAACACATGGAGCAAACGCATATTCAAAAAATTCAAGACGAAATTCAAGATTTACGCAATCAAATCATTAATCATTCACTTTATTCAGTGATTTCAGATCAAAATGATTTGAAAATTTTCATGAAACATCATGTTTTTGCAGTGTGGGATTTTATGTCAATACTGAAGTCCCTCCAAAATAATTTAACTTGTACTTCAACTCCTTGGTTTCCAATTGGCGATGCAGATACCCGTTTTTTGATCAATGAAATTGTGGTGGGAGAAGAATCTGATGTCGATCAATTTGGCACTAGAATGAGCCATTTTGAGTTGTATATGAATGCCATGAATCAAATTGGCGCTAACAACGAACCCATTCATCATTTTATAAATCAGTTAAAATCAGGGAGCTCTATAGAAAACGCTTTTTCATCGGTTGAAATTGCTGAATCCGCGAAAAACTTTGTGAAATTTACGTTTGAAGTAATTGCCACGAATCAACCTCATATTCAAGCTGCTATCTTTACATTTGGAAGAGAAGATCTCATTCCTGGAATGTTTATGTCAATGGTAAATGATATCTACCAGCGAATTCCTGAAAGCATTTCGGGTTTCAAATATTATTTAGAACGACATATTGAAGTTGATGGTGATCACCATAGCCATTTGGCATTGCAAATGACAAGCAATTTATGCGGAGATTCTGATGAGAAATGGTCTCAAGCACTCGAATACACCAAGCGTTCTTTACAAATGCGTATTGAACTTTGGAATGGCGCTAAAGATGAAATTTTAGCATCTAAATTGGGCACTGCCTAATTTATTTAAAAATGATTGTTTGCATAGAACGGGCTGGAATTTCCAATTCACGCATCTGATTCTTCAGATATACTTTGTATTTTAGAGATTCATTGTTTTTATTTAACACAATAGAAACAATGGATTTATCGGGATTGATAAATGCCGTTGCCATAATCGATTTGCGACTCACAGATATTCCAATTTTCCGAGCTTCGGGTTTTACATACTTCGAAAAATGTTGAATATAATGATACGCATTGGTCACATAAATATCGGAATCATGGTTCAATTGACCATCTTTTAGATTCACATGAATAGGCGCAAAACAGAAATTTCCCACGTGATTCGGACCGCCTTTTTCATCTAACACCATATTCCAATCTGTCCATCCAACAACTCCTTGGTTAAAATCTTCAATCATATTTGTTGCGTACTTTTCTCCAATTTCCCAATCGTTAATTTTTGGCAAATCAAACTTCTCCTTACACCCTTCTGTAAAAAATAAATTTTTTGAGGGATATTCCTTCGATACAATTCCCAAATTCTCATGCAAGGCAGGCGAACCTGTCCAAGTTTCATACCAGTGATACCCAATTCCCCAAACGTAATTAGCCGCAATTTTATCGCTGAGAATGGTATTTACACGGTGATAAATTAAATCTCGGTTATGGTCCCAAATAATAACTTTCTTATTCCCTAGGCCATTTTTCTTTAACACTGGTCCCAAATTGTATTTTAAAAAATCTCTTTCCTCCTCTGCTTTATAAATGCACGACTCCCAAATTTGTGTAGCCATTGGTTCGTTTTGAATCGTTAATCCCCAAACTGGAATCCCCTGTTTTTCAATTGATTGAATGTATTTCACGAAATATTTCGCCCACAAATCATAGTATTTAGGCAACAATTTACCTCCAAATTTCATTTGACGATTGGATTTCATAAACGCTGGAGGACTCCATGGTGAAATGTATAATTTTGCTTGCGCCCCAATCATATTCATAGCTCTTGAGATCAAAGGAACTTTGTATTTTAAATCATGGGCTATATCGAATGTTTTCAATGTTGTGTCGTTTTCTTGAATGTAAGTATAGCTTTCACTTGAAAAATCGCAACTATTCATGTTGGTACGAATGAGATTATAAGACAAGCCGTTTTCTCGATCAAATAACAATTCCATGAGTTTGTTTTGCACCTGAGGGCTGGAGTTTGCAAACGTTTGAGCAGTTGCATCCGTAATTGCGCCCCCAAATCCAATGATATTTTGAAATTTTTGACTTGGATTGATAAAAATGGAGACTTCCGATTCTAATGGTTGAATGGCCTTTTCAGACGGGAAATTTTCAACTTTTCGGATGGGTGCTATTGCATCAATCTTAGGTTTCGAACTTGTGACAACCGTAATCTGATCGATCTTTTGAGCATTCAAAAAATTGATATTTAATAATATAAACAGGAAGCAAAGGGAATTATTCTTCATAAAAGATGAATCTTTTTGTAAATATAACAAAAAGGCAAAAACAAACATTCATCGTAACGAAAACATCAAAAAAAT
>CAIRMY010000061.1 GCA_903879775.1 uncultured Bacteroidota bacterium | reverse complement strand
TGAAGGGTTTGTAACTCGTAAACCGATAAACAGATAAGCAATAAACTCATAAGCCAATAAACCAATAATCCAATTAAATTCTTGGATCTAATTGAACGCCTAGTTTTTGCATCTGAGTGACCTCAATGTTAAATACCCCGAAGTCTACGGTGATTTGTCCCCAAATGCGATAAACACCGCGGCCTTTGAAAGGGTAGCGCGATACAATCTGCGGAAAATGAATGCTATCAAAGAAATAGCCATCGCGGTCTACCCATGTTCCAAAGTTCATTTCCTTGCCCCCAATTGTCTTTGTGGGCTTTACCGTGACTAAATATCCCTCAAGCATCACCGATTTGTGAAGCATTTTGCCCAAATCTCTCGCCCTTAACTTTGATCCTTCATCGGGCTCACTGGTGAGGGTAAAAGGACTGCAAAGTGGAAATCCTAAGAATTCACGTTGGTCTATGGCAATTTCTAGCCACGAGTCCTCTAATGGCGGTAATTCGTATGTTTTCGGCTGTTCTGTGAACAATTTTGCGGAAATTAGTTCCTGTTTTTTTTGCGAATAATACGAATGTGCCTCCCATAAAAGTGCCCGTCTCGATTTTTCTGTGTATCTGAATGCCCCAATTTGGATTAAGATTTTCAACTGCTCTAAGCCAGGTTCTACCCGTGTTTTGAAATCATATAAACTTTCAAATGCACCTTCTTTTTGCGCCGCGAAAATTCTTTCTGCACACCTTTGCTCTAGTCCTTGTATGAGTCCCAACCCCAGCCAAATCGTTTTCCCCTCAATTTTAGTGAGAAATTTACTGTGGTTTACGCAAGGTGCTTGCACATCGGCGCCGCACATGCGTGCGGCGTGAACGTAAAATTCAGTTCTGTAGAATCCTCCGAAATTATTTATCACTGCCACATAAAATTCTAAAGGATAATAAGCCTTTAAATGCAAACTTTGGTAACTCTCCACCGCATAGCTCGCGCTATGTCCCTTCGCAAAACTATAGCCTGCAAAACTCTCAATTTGCTTCCAAACCTCAACAATGAGCTCGTGCGAATGTCCCTTCTCCCTCGCTTTTTCATAAAATTGTTGCTGAACCTTTAGAAATTCTGCCTTGCTCCTGAATTTTCCGCTCATGCCCCTTCTCAAAATATCGCTTTCCGCAAGTCCCAACCCCGCAAAATGATGGGCCACCCGAATCACATCCTCCTGGTAGACCATGATTCCATAGGTTTCAGGCATGATTTCTTGTAAAATTGGGTGGGCCTCCGTGCGCTTCCTGACATCGATATGCCTTTCAATGAATGTTCGCATCATGCCACTTCTGGCAACCCCCGGACGTATCACACTGCTGGCCGCCACCAAGGTAAGGTAGTCTCGGCATTTGAGCTTTCGCAACAATTGTCGCATGGCTGGACTTTCTACATAAAAGCAGCCCATGGTAAATCCAGTTTCAATAATTCTGGCAATTTTAGGGTCGTTTTTAAACGCTTGAATTTGGTGTGGATCTACATCAATGCCTTGATTTTCTTTGATGTAGATTACGGCATCTTTGATGTGCCCAAGTCCTCGTTGACTTAAAATATCGAACTTTGCAAGTCCTAAATCTTCAGCTTCAAGCATGCTAAATTGCACGGTGGGGAATCCTTTTGGAGGCATTTCCAACGCCGAATAATGGTAGATGCTTTTTTCGGAAATGAGAATTCCCCCCACATGAATGCTCCGATAATTGGGGAGATTGTGAATTTTTCGGGCATGTTTTAACAAAGTTGCATACAGCGACTCTTTGCTTTCGACAGTGTTTTCTGAATTTGCAGCGGTTTTGGGCTTCCATTCTCTGTTTCTAAGTCCAATTCCCGGAGTGCTATAGATAGAATCGCTGTTGGTTGAAAATTCCTCAAAGTTGGCATCGCCATAGTAGGTGGGTCGTTCCAGTAAATTGTCGATTTCGGCCTTCGGTAAGCCATACACTTTGCCGAGTTCTCTCACCACGGCATTGCTCTGAAAGGTGTTGTAAGTGCCAACCAATGCGGCATGGTGCGGGCCGTATTTCTCCATGATGTAAGCGGTAACCTGATCGCGGTCTTGCCATGAAAAATCGAGGTCGAAGTCGGGCGGACTACTTCTGTAAGGATTGATAAACCGTTCGAAATACAAATCGAGGTCAATGGGGTCAACATCGGTAATTTTCAGGCAATAGGCCACCATGCTATTGGCACCGCTCCCTCGTCCTACATGAAAAAATCTTTGCTCTTCGGCAAATCGGCAAATGTCCCAGTTGATTAAAAAATAAGATGTAAATCCCAGTTCATAAATGAGTTGCATTTCTTTTTCTAGGCGCTTCGTGGTTTCGTAGGTGTAATTTGGATAGCGGTATTTAAGTCCCTCAAAAGCCAACTCCCTTAACATTCTATAGTCTTGGTCGACATTTTGTGTAAACGTTTTTTTATTCTGAGGGACATTGAAGTCGAAGCTCCAATGTGATTGATTGACAATCGATTGTGCGTTTTGCAATAGTATGGGAGTGTCTAAAAACTCATTGACAATGCTGGCAATGTCTTCAAATAGATCGTATTTAGAGGCGGTGCAATTGGGTTTAAGTTTTGTGAGGAGGCAATTGTGTTGGATGCAACGCAAGAGGGTGTGGGTGTGGAGGTCGTCGATATTTCTGAGGGTGGCTTTGTGGTAGGCAATGAGTCGCTTTGCCGAATTTTTCCACGGCGACAATCTGAGTTTCCTCAATTGTTGTTTTGTGATGCCAATGAGTGCATGTGAAGGGATGTCTTTGTGCGAGAGTCCAATGACCTTATGAAAGGGGTAGATGCAGGTTACGTGTTCGAATTTAGGCGCTAAGATGGGGAAGGGGAGTTCTTGCATCAAAAATTCTGATAAAAACTGGTTGATATTGGCAAATCCGGCATGCGAATTTGCAATGAGAACGTAGAGGGATTCGTCGTTATTTTTAATTTCCACGCCAATTAGCGGAACGACATTTGGATATTTTTTGGCTTCTTTCAGAAAGTTGGTGGCACCGCTGACATTGTTGATATCGGCTAGCAGGATATGCACGGTTTCATTGAGGGTATCAGCCTGGTTTTTTGCCCAAAGAACAATATCCTCGGGGCTAAGTAATCCGTACCGTAAGCTAAAGTAAGAGTGTGCATGAAAAACCATTTTGACAATATTGTTAACAATTAATTGGCAACAATATAGTCAAAATATTGGAAAATTTTATGAGGGTTGAGAAAATTTTGGTTTATTGGCTTATTGGATTATAAGTTTATGGGCTTATGAATGAAAAATAAAATAATAGATTCATTAAATTTAATAGATAGCTTTACCAATTAATAATCAAATTATTAAAAGCATTTCGTGTAAATTTATTGTCATAATAAAATATAAAAATGTGTTTTATACTTTTGGAGTTTAAATTGTCATTTTTTAGTAATTGTTAAAAAAAATAATGTTTGTAAATAAAATTTCATGTATTCTTCAGCTAATGAACGAAAGCTGATGGTTCCAAAAAGAGCAATTGACCACCTTGCTGCACTCATATTTTGCGCTTGGTTTTCGGTTTTCGGTTTTCGTTTTCATCAAGTGATGGGACGTGTTTATACCTCTATCCATTGTGTTTCAGACTGTG
>CAIRMY010000060.1 GCA_903879775.1 uncultured Bacteroidota bacterium | reverse complement strand
GCTATCCCAAAGAATTATCTTTTTATCACCACTACCGGTTGCAATTAATTTATTGTCTGTTGAAATTGAAATATCTAAAACAGGTGACGAATGACCAATTAATTCTTTTTTTAATTCATTTGTTTGCAAATCCCATATCCCCAAATCACCATCAATATCTTGGATTACAACAAATTTCGAATTAGACGAGCTTTTAATACATGTAACTTTACTCGATTGCCTGATAGACAAATCTGTATAATCCTGACTATAAATTGGGAAAATAGCAAACCCCAAAAGCATTAACAATAAAACACGCATCATTTTAGACTCATTATTTTTTTAAGACAAAAAGAATTTTATCATTTTCTCATAATGAGAGACAACAATAATGCCATTTTGTTTTTTCGAATGTAAAATTAAACAAAATCTAGAGAGTTAAAAAAATATCCTATAAACCTTTTACCCAACTTACATGTAACGATTGCCAACCCACACAAATCGGCGGTTGATATACAAGGCATCGGTGAAGCTAGCGTTTCCACTTGGATTGCCACCCGTAACGTGTAAATCGCTGAAAGCAGCATGTTGGTTTACGAATGCCGCTCCAACAAAATTGAAACTCACAGGCGTAAACACACCATTCATGGTGTTCTCTACTTCGTTCATATATGCTTCATTGGTTGTGTAACATTGGCAAGTGATAGCACCCTTATTTCTTGCACTCGCCGCGGTTAATTTCAAACTTTCGTTAGAATCAGCAGTTTTTACAATAAATAAAATAGGTCCAAAACATTCATGCTGCCATATATCAGCATCAGATGCGTTTACCACAACTACTGAAGGACTCAAAACTCTAGTATCGGCGAATTCAGGGTTCACAAATTCAATTGGTGCCAAGGCAACATGTTTGTTTTCCAAAGTACTCAAAATTCGTTTCTTTGTAATGTCATTCTGAATCGCGCCCAAAGTAAATGGTCCCATTTTAGGATTTTCAACCAATCCTTTGATCGATTCTGAAATTCCAGCCACAACTTCATCGAAAGACAAATGTCCCTCAGAAGTAGAAATACCCGAAGCAGGCACAAACACGTTTTGGGGAGCAGTACACATTTGACCACTGTACAAACTTGCAGCGAAGGCCAAATTACCAAAAACAGATTTAGCATCTGCAACGCTATCTAAAATCACAGAGTTCACACCAGCTTTTTCTGTAAAAACGGTTTTCCCTGGAATCGATTCAATATAATCTCCAAAGCAAGAACCTCCAGTGTAATCAATCAATTGAACATCATTGTGTTCAGCCAATTGTTTAGTCATAGGATCTTCAACGGTATCAACAGCCAATTGAACAATTGCAACTGGCAATTCATGTTTTGCCAAAACTTTTTGCATTTCTGCAACTACAATTGCAATTGGTAAAATACTTTTAGGATGTGGTTTTACAATCGAAACATTTCCCGCAATTAAATTGGCAAACAAACCTGGAACTGTATTCCAAGTTGGGAAGGTACTGCAACCAATCACCAAACCAACGCCTTTAGAAATGGCTTTAAAGTTCTTCTTTAAGGTCAAATCAAATTTACCCATGTTCTTCACCCAATTCACTTCAGAATCAAAGCGAGTCAACTCTTGCAATCCCATTGCAATAACCTCTAATGCTCTGTCATTTGCATGTGGACCACTTGCTTGAAAGCTCATTACAAAACTTTGACCAGTGGTATGCATTGTGGCATAGGCAATTTCAAAGAAACGCTCTTTCACAGCATCTAGCATTTCAACCAAAATGGTTGCACGTTTTGCAGGTTCTATGGATGTCCATGCACTTTTCGAAGCATTTGCTTTGGCCATTAATGTTTCAACCGTAAATTGAGGATAATGAACCCCCAACCCTACTTGCATATATGGAGAAACTTCAGTTCCGATAAAACCAATTGAATCGGTTGTATCTAAACCTTGGAAATTTTCATTGAGCTGTTTGCTAAATGCTGTTTTTCCGAGTTCATTCCAATCTTCAGGATAGGCCTTTGGATTTTCAGGGTAGGCTGTAAAATAAAGTCTTGATTTCAATGCCGCTTGAGCATCGCTAATAATTGAATTCATTGCTTGTGATGTCATAATTATGCTTGACCGGTTTGACCACCGAAATTTAATGGAACATTGGGATGACCATGCATTTCATCCAATTCTACTTCACCAAAATTAGCTTCATAGCGAGCCAAATTATCGCCAAGAGCCATCAACAAACGTTTCGCATGGTGAGGCGCTAAAATAATTCTACTTTTGACTTTGCCCTTAGGAACTCCGGGCATCATTCTAATAAAGTCTACAATAAATTCTGATTGACTATGGGTAATAATTGCAAAATTGCTATAAGTTCCTTCAGCAATTTCCTCACTCAACTCAATATCTAAAGATTGAGGCACTTGTTCATCGTTGTTATTCGACATATTACAAATTTAACGCATAATCTATAAAAATGGCATTTTATAAACGTTTAATTTCAAATTATCGATGAACTACAGCATTTCCCTATTTGTGGTCAAAACATGAAATCCATTGAAAAATATCCAATTAAAGAAAATGTAACATTATTTAAGTATTTTCGTTTATCTCTTTACCATTCAGAGAACCATTGAAAATGAATCACAAAATATCCTTCAAAAAAATAAGCACTTTATTTTTTGCGATTTTCGCACCCTTTTTGGCTAAGGCTCAAAATCCCAATTGGGCACAACACATAGCCCCTATTTTGTATCAGAATTGCACCCCTTGTCATATAAATGGCGGTATTGCACCATTCTCATTGGTTGGATACACGAATGCTCAAGGTATGGCAAGTAGCATTGCAGGGTCAGTGGAATCGAAGCGTATGCCACCTTGGCCCGCAAATACTAAATATAAACGATATGCGCACGAAAGAATCTTGAGTGCCTCAGAAATTGAATCCATTAAGCAATGGGCCAACAACAATGCACCATCAGGCAATTTAAATCTTGCGCCGGCAGACCCTACTCCAATTGTAGGCTCTCAAATTGCAAATGCCACCATCAAACTAAAAATGCCGAATTACACTGTCAATACAAGTTCTGATTTATACAGATGTTTTGTATTGCCAACCAATATCCCTCAAAATGAATATGTTACAGCCCTAGAAGTGATTCCGGGAAACCGTCAAATTGTACATCACGTTCTTGTATTTCAAGATACGAGTATCATACCTGTAAATTTAGATAACGCCGATTCAGGCCCTGGATATGTTGCTTTTGGAGGGACAGGATCTCAAACTTCACAACTAATTGGGGTGTATGTGCCAGGACAAGAACCCTTTCAATTTCCCAATGGTTTTGGTGCAAAGTTGCTGAAAAACACGAGAATTATTTTGCAAATTCATTACCCAGGTGGCATCAATTCACAATTAGATTCAACGAAGGTGTACCTGAAAACAACATCAAATACCTTGCGTCAAATTTTCATTGAACCTATTTTAAACCATCAAAATAGCAATATGACAAATGGGCCACTATACATACCGGCCAATGAAATTAAAACTTTCAATACCAAATATTCAGTGAATTCAAAGGCAACAATTTTCTCTGTTGCGCCACACATGCATCTGATTGGACGAAGTATCAAAGCTTATGGACTCACTCCAACAAACGATACGATCAAATTCATTGACATTCCAAAATGGGATTTCCATTGGCAAAGAACTTATAGCTTTGTGAAACCTGTCATTGTACAACCGAATGATAAATTATGGGGGGAGGCACGTTACGACAATACAACAGCAAATCCATACAACCCTAACAATCCTCCGTTGGCAGTATCGAAAGGTGAAGGCACAGCCGATGAAATGATGCTCATTTATTTCTGGTATGCCGCTTACAAACCCGGCGATGAAAACATTGTGGTTGACACTAGCACATTAAAAAACATCTCAAGCACTGTACTTTTGAAGAAATTAGACGCTAAATTGAGCCCCAACCCTATTCAAAATTATCTAGATTTCAATTCAAATGAACCCATTACTGAAATCAACATTTTTACTCTTGAGGGACAAAAAGTCGCTAATTATCAATTAGATAGACTTAAAAAAGGGCGCATTGACATCTCAAACAAACCTGTTGGTATGTATATAATTGAGCTTAAAAGCCCTGAAAAATCGTCGAGAACAAAAATGCTGATTGAATAAATCTTATTTTGCGCAAATGACCGAGATTTCCACGAGGGCATCTTTTGGTAAACGCGAAACTTCAACGGTTTCACGGGCAGGATAAATTCCATCTTTGAAATATTTGGCATACTCTTCATTCACCAAAGGGAAATCATTCATACTTTTCAAAAAGATCGATGTTTTCACAACATTGTCAAAGGATAATCCTGATTCTGTAAGCAGGGCTTGAATATTTTTCATGACCTGTTGGGTTTGTAATTTCACATCAGTTTCGGACACAAAAGCGCCTGTTTGTGGGTCAAGGGCAATTTGTCCAGAAAAGTAATATGTATTTCCAAAACGGACAGCTTGGCTATAAGGACCAATTGGTGCGGGAGCATTTTTCGTAAAAATAGTTTCTCTCATATTCTTTGTTGTATTTTTGTAGGCACATGAAAATAGCAGTATTGGGAAAAGGCAAAAAAGCTGAAGCTTGGAAGGCCAAAAATTTAGATCCGAATTCCTACACATGGGTGCAAGATACAAAATCTAATCACGAATTTGATATATTTATTGATTTAGAATTCGATGAATGTCCGCAAAACTTGTTAGATTATCTTAATAATTCAACCACCATATTCATAGTTAGTGCAGTCAATATAAATTTAGAAACTGCTTTTCATAACATATCTCGAAAACCTATGTCCCTCAAAATCATTGGCTTCAATGCACTTCCAACGATGGTTGAAAGAGACACAATAGAATATACAAATCCATATGGCGTTGAAGGTTTAGAACCCATTTTCACAGCGCTTGGGTATTCAAAGAATACGAAAGTAGAAAGTCGAATTGGCTTGGTCACTCCAAGAATTATTGCCATGATTATCAATGAAGCATTTTACACGGTTCAAGAAGGTACAGCGAATGAAAGAGATATTGATACAGCAATGAAATTGGGCGTTAATTATCCGAAGGGACCATTTGAGTTTCTCCAACAAATTGGCGTTGAGTACATTTACACAATGTTAGAGGCAATATATAACGACACGAAAGAAGAACGTTATAAAATTTGCCCTGCCCTAAAAAAGGCCTATTTAAATATTTAAGTCAACATTTTACGAGCAAAAAAAAAGGTGAACCATTTGTTCACTTTTTTTTTGCTATTCTCCCGTCCTGAAATAAGTTGTCACACAAATAACTTATAAAAGGAAGTAAGAAGCAGAACAAAAACAGAAGCACAGACAAAGTGATTAAAGCTTAGCCTTAAAATTACACGTAGCATCAGAAATAAGGCATGGTATTC
>CAIRMY010000059.1 GCA_903879775.1 uncultured Bacteroidota bacterium | reverse complement strand
TTGCTCAAAAGGCGATGGAAGGATTTATTACGGGACTTCACAACAGTCCGTTTCATGGATTTTCGGTAGAGTTTTCTGAACACAGGGCCTACAATGTTGGTGAAAGCGTTCGAAATTTGGATTGGAAATTGTTGGCAAAAACCGACAAGAAATACATCAAACAATTCAACGAAGAAACAAATTTGAAATGTCATTTATGGGTCGACGTTTCAAAAAGCATGTATTATCCAACTCCTGCTCACGATAAACTAAAGTTTGCCATTTTAGCGTCGAGCAGCATTGCATATATCTGTACAAATCAACGTGATGCCTTTTCATTTTCACTCATATCGGAATCTGATATTGTGTGGAAATCTGAAATGAAATCCACCCAAACACATTTCAGGAATTGCCTGGCAAATCTTGAACCACTTTGGGAAAACCAATCTCTTCTTGTTGAATCGAAAATTGCGACAACTGAATTGGCGGCAACTGTAAAGCGCCGGAATTTAGTTGTCATTTTCAGTGATTTGTTGTGGGATGAAAATCAAAAAGAAGCAGAAAAAAACTTCTGGGAAACATTATCCATTTTAAGGTTTCAGAAATGCGAAGTTTTGGTCATCCAAATTGCACACATTCCATCGGAAATTAATTTAGATTTAGGAGAAGCACCCATTAAGTTTGTTGATTTAGAAACAAACGAAGTACTAAAATTACAACCTCAAGAAATACAACAGGTGTATGCTTCACACCAAAAAGAAATACGCAAAGAATTGGAAAACAGATGCTTACAAATGGGCATTTCGTACTTTTTTGCCGACATCAGCAAACCAATTCAAGAAGTTTTATTGGAATTTTACGTAAAACGCAGTAAAATCCTCTAATTGCGATCAAACATCAATCGTTGAGCGTTGTGCTCCAATTCTTGATTGTTACTTAAACTCAATGTTCCGTTTACCCAAACTTTATCGATGGCATGATTGAATGTGGTGCCCTCAAGCGGCGACCATGCGCATTTGTATAGAATGGTATCTTTGTTGACAGGTGATTTTCCATTTGGATCGATGAGCACAAGATCAGCAAAATATCCCTCACGAATAAAACCACGGTTATGAATTTGGAAGCAAATTGCTGGGGAATGACACATTTTCTCAACCATTTTTTCAATGGTTAATCGACCCTCTTGTACTTTTTGAAGCATCAACAACAATGTGTGTTGTACCAGTGGCAATCCAGCGTGGCAATTCAAATAATTGTCATCTAATTTTTCAGCAATGGTATGAGGCGCATGATCTGTGGCAATGATATCTAAGCGGTCATCGAGCAAAGCTTCCCACAACGCATCATTATCCTTTTGCGATTTAATTGCGGGATTGCATTTGATTTGATGTTTCAAAGAGGCGTAATCGGCATCTGTAAAATGTAAATGATGCACACAAACTTCAGAGGTTATTGATTTTTGAGCTAACGGTACATTGTTCTGGAATAAATGTGTTTCAGCAGCTGAGGTAATGTGTAAAATATGCAAGCGGGTGCCATATTTATTGGCCAAATCAATGGCTAACGACGATGATAAATAACAGGCAATTTCATCGCGAATGATTGGATGATGTTCAGCAGGTATTCCTTTCGGAAATTGATTTTTCGCATATTCTAAGCGTTCTTTCACCCTAGTTTCACACTCGCAATGTGTTGCAAGCAATGTTGGAACATTTCTAAATATCTCATTCAATACATGAGTATCGTCAACGAGCATATCGCCCGTACTACTTCCCATGAAAATTTTCACCCCGCAGGTGGTTTTCGGATTTATCTTTTTTAACTCTTCAACGTTGGTGTTTGTCCCTCCTAAAAAGAAAGAATAATTGACAGCACTGTTTTTTGCAGCAATTGCCATTTTTTCTTCAAGGTTTTCAATGGTTGTGGTTTGAGGAATCACGTTGGGCATTTCCATGAAAGATGTAACACCGCCAAAAAGCGCGGCTCTGCTTTCACTTTGAATGTCGGCTTTATGCGTTAAACCAGGCTCTCTAAAATGCACTTGATCATCGATCACACCTGGCATTAATATTTTTCCCGTACCATCAATTTCAATCACATTTGATTTGAGGGATATATTTCGATCGATGCGCTGAATGATTTGATTTTCAATGAGTACATCGGTTATAATAGATTGACCATCGTTTACAACGGTTACATTTTTGATTAAGTATGACATATTGTATGCAATGAGATGTAAAATTACAAAAAATGCCTTGTAGATAGAGGAATGTGAATAATTATATCAAATTGTTGAAAATAAGATATAAGAAATTGTCTGACAAACACTTATGTTCAAATTATTGATAATTATGGTTTTAAAAAAAATGATTTTAATCTTCAATAAATAAATACGTCAGTTCACTTAACATTCGTTGCAATATTGAATTATTTATAAGATTTTTGTTGTCCCGAAGATAATTGAACTTAAAATGAATGATTTATTAAAAAACGAGAATGATCTTGCGCATATTGTCATTGGTATGTCAATAGATATTCACAAAACATTAGGTCCTGGTTTAGACCACGACTCATATATAGAGTGTTTGATGTATGAACTTGAGCAGCATGGAATTACAGCCATTGCGAAAGTTGAAAAAGATGCTTTCTATAAAAACCTAAAACTGAATAAGGGGTATACAATTGATTTATTAATTGATCAAAGTTTAGTTGTTGAAGTTGAAACATCTGAAAATATTACAGATATGCAAATTCAAAAAACCCTAAAAATTCTTAAATTAGGGGGATATAAATTGGGTTTGGTTATAAATTTCAATAGTACATTGTTGAAAAATGGTATTCGCAGAATATCGAACATTAAGCAACAGGAAGAAGCCTAAAAGTTGTGATTTAACGCAGTAGCGTAAAATCACCTGTGAGTGTTCGCATGTAATTATCGCAACCTATCCAATTTACAGTGTATACATAAACACCTTCCGGTGCTTGGATTCCGTTGATTGTGCCATCCCAATTCATATCGGGACTGGTGTAATCTGCTAATTTCTCTCCCCAACGGTTGTATAATTTCACGGTATACAAACTACCTTTTACTTTGAATTGATTCATAGGATATAAATCATTCAAGCCATCATCATTTGGAGTAAATGCATTTGGCATAAAAATATCTGAAGGAAATAAATTCTTCTTTTTGTTTATTAAAACTGAATCTCTGCTTTTACAACCAATCCAATCTTTTACCTCAACCCAATACAAACCAGAATCTCTAGCGATAAGAGTTTGTTCTCGACTTCCATTGTGCCACAAATAACTTTGCATCCCAGCACCAGCATCTAATATTGGTTTTTCCGAAACACAAAGTGCAGTATCTCTCCCTAAATTTAAATTCGGGTTGGGAAATAATTGAACAACAATAGAATCGGATTCTGGACAGTTTTTAGAATTTAGCCATGAGGCCTTAATGACACCTGGCGCTGTTAAACGAAATGTTGATGCACTAATTTCATTGTTCCATACAACATTTTTTGTGCCCGGAAAATTTACGGTTAAGATTGTGTCGATTTTATTGCAATAACGCAAATCTTTTCCCAAATAATACTCACGAGGGAAATTCGTTAATGTAAATGTATCAGATTTAGAACAAACACCAATTTTCACATTTACGAAATATTTCTGAGGGACATTTGTCAGCATTGTTTTTCCAATAACCCCATTGCTCCATTTAATTGTTGCGGCAGGGTCCGATATTTTTGAATCAAACAAGGCATTGTTATTTAAACAAACGATGGTGTCAGATATTGAAACAATTACTGGAGAACTTTGAGCAATGGTCACAGAATCAGATGATTTACAACCATTTTCTGTTGTACCAAAAACGTAATATTTTTTGGCTTTTGTCACTAGAATATCAGCAGTAGTTTCAAATGTACTCCATAAATACTTCGAATTTGAAGTTAATGTTGCACTTATTTTTCTCGAAAATAAATCATCTGAGCAGTAAATTGTGTCTCCATTAGCTTGAATGATATCTCTATCATAGGTTACTTTCATAGTATCATACCAAGTGCAACCATTGACTGTAATTCCCAACCAATAAGAACCATCTTTCGCAATTGTTATGGAATCGGTTTGAATACCTGTGCTCCAAGAATAAGCATCAGCTTTTAAGTTGGATTTCACTTTGTATTTATCTCCAGGACAAAGAATTGTATCGTTGGGCAGCTTTACAATTGCTGGCTCAACAACTTCAATTTCTGCTAGAAAACTATCTAAACATTTATTCTTGTAGGCAATAAGTTTCACTTTGTATTTACCCGCTTTAGGATATGTAAACACAGGTTTAGATAGTTTGGATGTATCATTTGAGGAATCCAAAACACCAAAATTCCAATGATATCTTTGGGCACCACTACTTTGATTGACAAATTGATATTTAAAACCACAAATGATTTTGGGCACAAAGTAAGAGGCAACAACATCAATCACACAAGACTGCACATTGAATTGATAATCACGTATAGTTTGAGAAACCAACTTTCCTTTTCTATATTCTTTAACCACAATTCCAACAACAAATTGACCCACTTTTGTGGGTACAACTGTTAGAAAACCAGTTTTGGGATCAATGGTCATTTGTGGACTACCATTGATAGGATTGGAAGCAGAATAACCTGTATTCCAAGTAATTTGGCTAAAGGGAGGCGCTTGTAAGAAGCCGTTGTTATTTGTGTTGTCGGGTCTAGGATTTACATCATCGCCCCCGGTGTAAGGTGTAATTAACTCATAAACAAGGCTATCACCATCGGCATCTTTTGCGCTATGATCGAATTTTAATGGAGTATTGGTGCACAAAAAGTTAGGAGGCAATTCAGTGAATACTGCTGATGAATTTTCTTTACCAAATAACCGAGAATCTGGAATAA
>CAIRMY010000058.1 GCA_903879775.1 uncultured Bacteroidota bacterium | reverse complement strand
TAGGAACTGTCATTGGTTTTATTGTAGGTTGTATATTTTTTCTCCGCGATTTCAGATTTACCAATTCATCGTTTAAAATAAGTTCCAAATCTCCAAGAAATGCGGTTTTGGCAAAGCAATACATTGAATTTCCTAAAATAAATTTACCTCATACATTAATGGATTTGGGTAAAGAGTTGCTTATAGCCTTTATTATTTGGGAAATTTTTGGAAAACGAGAATACGGTCTTTTCAATCACACGTATCAAATGTTACGCATCCCTCTTGTATTGATAGGAGCATCAATCGGACAAGTTTTCTTTCAACGCTGTGCAGAACGCATTAATAAAGGGGAGGATATAACGATTGTGGCCAGACAATCAGTAAAAACGCTTTTTGTGTTTTCGATTGTACCTTTTTCGGTAGTTTTCTTTTTTGGAGCGGAATTATTTGCACTTGTTTTTGGAGAAGATTGGCGTGAAGCAGGTCAGTATGCTCAAATTATGGCCCCTTGGTTTATGGTCAATTTTATGTCTTCTCCAATTTCGTCATTGCCCTTGATCTTAAAAAAGCAAGGTTCTTTTTTCATGCTGGCATTAGTGGGTTCACTTCTTATGATCGCAAGTTTACTTCTGCCTAATTGGCTTTATGGTGCATCTATCATTCAAACTCTTTGGATTACAAGTTTGTCGCAAGCAGCCTTTTTGATTGTTGTTATCTTTATTATCTTCGGATATGCAAAAAACTGGAAGAAATGAATTGGTTGCATCGATTGAAATCCAAATTTTTCAAAAATAATACGTCTTCAATTGGTCCACGTATGCGATCTGGCTTCAAACACAATGGTCAGTTTCTTCCGCATGTTCGAATTTCGGAGTCAACTGTAATTTCGTTTCCGGTCAATTTGAATCTTGCTGATAATTTGTTCATTGGTCACTACAATTTCATTGAAGCGTCGCACAGAATTTCAATAGAAGAAGGTGTTCAGATTACAAATTATTGCTCGATACTAACGCATAGTAGTCACGTTTCTATTCGATTGTATGGGAAGAGTTATCTTGGCAAAAAAGATCCAATAGGTTATAAAAAAGGACCGGTCAGCATTGGTTGTTACACTTTTGTGGGGCCACATGTTACGATTATGCCGAATACTACAATCGGAAAAGGTTCTCTAGTTGCAGCCTATTCATTGCTCAAAGGAGAATACCCTGATTTTTCAATTATTGCCGGAAATCCCGCACAGGTTGTAGGGGATACCAGAGAAATGGATAAGAAATATTTGGATGAATATCCTGATTTAAAAGCGAATTACCGCCAATGGGCAGGCCTTTAAAAATAATAATAGTTGGATTGCCCTTGTTTGCTGAGAGGCTTGCAAAGAGTCTGAAGGAATTTGATCCTTCTAACAACTATATTTCTTTAAATACTTATTATAAACGATGGGATAAAATCAGGGCTAAATTTCTGATTCCTCGGGCGGATTTACTTTTTTCAATCAATGGCACCATATTGCCAAGTGGTGTTTTCGATTTGGCATTTTCTAAAAAGATACCGGTTGTAATGAATTGGGTTGGTACGGATGTTTTACTAGCAGAAAAGGCAATTGAATCAGGTTCTTTTCGTCAGAATTACATAAACCAAGCGATTCATTTTTGTGAAGTTAATTGGATTCAAGAAGAGCTTAAAAATAGTGGGATACCTGCAGAAATATGCAATTTCGCATCGTTTGATAAAAAGTTTGAGGCAAAATTGCCAACAGAAAAAAAATTGAATGTACTCTCATATATCCCCAAAGAACGTTCTGATTTTTATGGTATTGAAATGCTTCTTAGGGTGGCAAAAAACTTACCTACTATTCAATTTTTAATTGCGGGTACAAAGGCTGAGGAGTATCAACCATTGCCTCAAAATGTACAAGCGCTTGGGTGGGTGAAGAATATGGATGAGGTATATGATCGTTCCCATGTGGCTGTTAGAATTCCTGAACATGATGGACTCTCCACATTTATTTTGGAATCTTTAGCGCGCGGCAAAGAGGTCATATATAAATATTCTTTCGATTATTGTTGCCAGTGCACTAACGAGGATGAATTAACACGTCGATTGAAAGAATTAGAAGATGCATTTAATAGGGGAGAATGGAAGGTTAATTCAGATGGAATTGATTTTATTGCAGATGAATTCAGTCGGGAAAGAATTCTGGGAAATCTGTTGATGAAAATTCAGCAAATAGCAAAATGATTGCTTCAAAAAAACATATTGTTATCGTTTGTGCAAACTTTCACCCTATGAAGCACATAGCGGCATTCAGAATGAATGCTTTTGTAAAGTATTTCGACAAACAGCATTTTGACATCACCGTAATTGCTTCCAATGAAAGTGCTCCAGAAGGGAGGGATTCATTTGAAGGTGCAGATGTTTACTATATTGGAGGAAGTAAATGGATAAAAATTCGGAAACAATATCAAGGAATGCCAAAGTGGAAACACCACTTGTATTCATTGAATAATAAATTGATTCGGTTTTTTTCAAAGAGTGATTTCCCCGGATGGATAAATAAAATAGACAATCAACTTGAATCAATTCATAAGGAGAAGAACATCGATTTTTTACTTACAACCTTCTTTCCTATTGATACACACATTGCTGGATTACATTTTAAGGAAAATCATTCCAATACCATTTGGATTGCTGATATGCGCGATGAAATGAGTATGAATGTCCTCATTGACAAGAAAGAAAAAGCGTACTATGTGGAAATGGAACAAAAAATCGGTCGGCTTGTCGATATAGTGACATCGGTGAGTGAACCTATTTTAGATGGCTTCAAGGTAAATATGGGGAATAGTCGAATAAAGTACCTTGAAATAAGAAACGGGTTTGATCATGAGTTGAAAGCATCTGTAAATTTTAATTCAATTTTCACTTTTACTTATGCAGGAACATTTTACGGGAAGAGAAAACCAGATACATTTTTTGCAGCATTAACTGAGTTAAAGAAAGAGAAGAAATTACCAAATGAATTAAAAATTCAATTCGTGGGTACGCATGAGAATTTCACCATTCCAAATGAGTTTAAAGAGCAATGTGTATTTCTTGAGTCTGTTGCAAATGAAAGAGCAATAGAAATTCTGCTGCAATCTGATTGCAATTTAATGGTCCACCCACCGAGCGAAGCAAAGGGAATATTTACAGGCAAGCTCTTTGATTATTTATCTGTGCGTAAACCAATTTTAGCATTGTTGGATAAGGACGATGTTGCTGCCAAATTAATTGAAGAATGCAGGGCTGGAATAAATTGTGATTTTTACGATGTTTCTGAAATCAAAAGTGCAATCCTCCAACTTATACATTTGTGGGAAACCAAACAAACGTTGAATTACGATGAAGATCGAATAAAATTATTGCACCGCAGGGATCAAGTTAAAAAGTTGGAAAATCAGTTGCTGGAATTTTAAAATGGCATACATAAGCGAATTTCGAGATAAAGTTGTTCCAGTCTGGAAGTCAAACGGACTTTTTTTCTTGTGCCTCTTTTCCTTATATGTTGGTCAGGGAATTTCCTATGGACCGCTGTGCCTTTTCCATTTGGTGATTCCGATCTATGTTTTGAGAGAACCTTTAAAAGGGGTTGCATGGCGTGACTTGATCACAAAGGAATCTGCGCCAATTCATTTGTTTTATATTCTCATTTTTGGGATTTCTCTGTTTCATCCCCTGCAATTAAAGTATCTCTATTTCTATGGAATAAGTTATGGTATCTTTTGCATCTTGTGGCTCAAGCGCTCTTTCATAGTAGATAATTATAAGTCAGTTGTACTTTTTATGGGCTTACTGGTCAGTATTGATTTGATAATCGCTGCTTTAGAGTTTTTAACGCCCTTTCGATACCCTATTTCGAAGATTTCTGAATACAATCATTTGTTTGGCAGGAATTTCAACATGTTTGCCTCTCAATCCTATTGTTTTGATATCAACTATGTTC
>CAIRMY010000057.1 GCA_903879775.1 uncultured Bacteroidota bacterium | reverse complement strand
GGCTTTGTAATCGCCCATTTCAGAATACAAAATACCAAGGTTGTATAAACTCGATGCATAGTCAGGATGGTCTTCGCCTAAAGCTTTCTTTCTGATCTCAAGGGCTTTTTGGTAATAAGGCTCTGCGGCTTTGTAATCGCCCATTTCAGAATACAAAATACCAAGGTTGTATAAACTCGATGCATATTCTATATGTTCTGGGTGAAATTTCTGAAACGATTCCGCGGATTGGATCCAATATAATAATGTGGAATCCTGCAATTTAAGGGAATTATAACAATTCCCAATATATCTCAAACTCACAGCATATCTTAATCCCGTGTCTGTATCGTTTTTCAGGGCCCAAGTATTCATTTGTTTGGCAACTACCAAGGCGCTATCATGCTTTGCTTCTTTGCGTAAGCGGTTATATTGTATTTTGAGTTGATCATATGAATCCTGTGCTTGGAGAAAATTAGATACAATAGAAAAAATCAGAATGATAAAAATTCTTTTCATATTTCGAATATACAATATTTTTTTTCGAATTAAAATGATTGCAAACGCAATTGGAGTCCAGATACCGCCTCACCTGACTAACAATCTCAAAAAAACTTAGCTTTCAATAAGATTCAATTTATTTTAATGAGTTATTTATGTGGCAACTTATTTCAGGACGAGAGAAAAAGATAAAAAAAGGGGCAATATTTCATTGCCCCTTTTTTGACTTAATATTAGGAAAATTATTTATTCACCATCATAAACTTCGGGCATTGCTGCAGTTGAGTCTATAATTACTTCAGGGGGTGTGTTATACATATCTGTGCTGTTCATATTTTGTTCAACAGGCATAGACATTGTATCAATGAGCATTTCAGTTGTTGCAGTATCCATACTATTAGGCAATACTGCAGACTGAATTGACTTATTAATCACTGGTAATTTCCATGTTAATGGATTGTAATTATTATGGCTGTAGGCATAATAAAATCCAAACAACAACACCAATGCCAACAATGGTTGGTTTTTATTTTTACTTTGTGCTTCAGTGATTAACCCAGTGATATACCAAGAAGAGTCTGCTACTTTATCACCGTAAATGTTGCGTTGGTAAAGTACAAAAAGCACAAATCCCAAGGCTAACGAAGCCGCAATTGCCGCCGCTAACCATAAAGAATAAATTAAAAATGCCAATTTATCAGAAAGCGACACAATTCCACCAGAGCTGATGCTATTTTTACGCAATTCACTCAAATGAGCAATGATTTTATTGTTGCGCTCAATTTGTAGTTTATTTTGATTGGTGGCATCATTGTTTGCCGGTGGTATCACAGCTACTACTGATCCTGCTGAGTCTACTGAAGTAGCTGGCACAACATCCTCAGCCTGGGCAACTGCAGTAACCGCAGAATCAACTGCAACAGGTTCTACTGTTTGTTTGAGCTCATCGTTGTTTGTTTTCAACATACTAATTTCCTCTTTAAAGGCATTCGTATCTATGGGTTCCGCTGATGGCATTCTTTCACTATTTAAATAGTTCTTGGCATTCATCATATAATAACTATACTCAGCAACAGCCAATCCAATTGGTGCAGCAGCATATTCAGCGCCACGGCGACTATAAAATGAATTTAAATAATCAAAATTTCTGATTACATCTGAATTTGAACCTGCTGAATTCACATAATCTGAATGTTTTTTAAGATCAACAGTTAACTGACTATCATTCGTAGCCGTTAAACTTCTCAATTTTGAAATACTGAAATTATATGCAGAATCCTTGTCATTTTCAAGTCTTAAAGATTTTACTTCCCCTGTTAATTGACCGGCCACAAACATGCTGCCCGACATCAAATAGTAAGGTACCAGACAAAGAATGATTGCTGGGATAACTGATCCTCCCATAGCCAAGAAATGATGCAATCCTTTCACTTTGAGATATTCCCAATAGCTTGAAATAAAAGACTTTAAATCTGAATCATTGTCCATTGAAAATGAAGGAAGAACAGAGATTGTAAATACAAGCAATAAACCATTTAAGATGAGTAAAATAGACGTAATTATATTTCCACCAATCCAAAGCGCAGAAAGAGTAGACGCAAAGCCGGAAAAACTAAACAACCAAATAATTGATATTTCACCAAATATCAACAATCCAAATAGGCCCAAAAGGTAACCTAAGTGCTTTACATACTTATTGCGAATTTCTTTAGAATCTACTGCAGATTTATTTTTGCCATTTGCTAAAATGAGTTGTCCTGCACCCACTCCAAGTGGAATCACTGACAATAACTCAACCAACATGGTTATCCAATTTGGCCAATGAAGGCCCATTTCTAAGTATCTACCCAAGAACACAAGACTCAACGCAGCAAAAAGACTGATAAATCCAATCTTAAAGTTTTGTAAACTCAATGAGGGTTTTATCCAAGAAAATCCTTCTGAAAAAATACGCCAAGGCCATAAAATAATATAATGCCAAACAGTTTTTGCAATTAAAAACAACCCTGCAACAATAACTTCTTGATAAATCCACTGAATCGCTTTAACTCCCCAACCAATCAATTCGCCTATTACCCACAACGCATTTACGCTTAAATTGTAAATTAAAACGCCTACGCCAATGAATGGGATTAAAAACCACCACACACCAGACATGTTTTGGATAGATTGAGTTAATTCTTTGAGGGATAATTCATGTTTGGGACTAATTTTGAAAATACTCGAGTAGACTCTTGCTACGAGATAAAGACCGCCTAAAAAGGACAGAATTTCGGGGATTAACGTGTTGAATAACATAGTTCTAATTGGTTTTTTGTTTCTCCAAATCTTATTAATAAATCTCAAAACACCAACAATGAAAATAAAAATGTGTATAACTTTTTAATATTAAAATATAAACAAAAATGAGATTTTCATCCAATAATCCCTTTAAAAATAAGGCATTACAAAACCCAGATTAGGTTTAAGCAATAAACTCAAACAGAGAATTTATTTATTCAAAATCACCCGGGCGAATCCGAATTATGGATTTTCGCTCTCCTACTAAACCCCACCCCCTTCATTATTGAATTGTTAACTTTAGGCACAACCTTTGGAAAAGGTTGCAATTGAATTTATTATTGTGAAGCATTCGAACTCACCATAGTTAGGCATCAGAAACACAGTATTCACCTCATTCAAAAAAACTAAAACATGTCTTTCATTGCGGGACTTCGATTCATCATCAATACTTCAGTGCTGAAAGACTTTCGTCT
>CAIRMY010000056.1 GCA_903879775.1 uncultured Bacteroidota bacterium | reverse complement strand
CTGTCCCTCATAAGCAAAACATTCTCCCATATCTAACCTCAATTTCAGAGCATGCTCAAAAAATTGGCGCAGTGAATACGGTGAAAATTGTTCGCAAAAATTCGGGCATTTCTTTGGAGGGACATAACACAGACTATTATGGATTTGAAGCATCGATGTTAAATTTACCCAAAAGGCCAAATCAGGCAATAATTTTGGGGGATGGCGGAGCCGCGAAAGCTGTTAAAGCTGTGCTCACAGATATGCAAATTCCATTTTTAAGCGTTTCTAGAAATCCGAAATTAAATCAACTTTCATATCCAGATTTAGATGATTTTAATTGGCAAGAAAACACTTTATTGGTCCAAACAACCCCTGTTGGAATGTTTCCAAATGTTCACGAAACCCTGAATCTACCCTATCAATTGATACCAAATTCAACAATCGCTATTGATTTGATATATAATCCAAAACAAACCTTATTTTTGAAAAAACTAAAAGACAACGGCTGTTTCTGCATGAATGGAGATTTCATGCTACAGAAACAAGCCGAAATGGCTTGGGAAATATTTTATAATTCATGAGAAAACAGAACTTAATTGCTGTAATTTTTGTAATTATCGGCACAATTTCATTCACAAACTGTGGTTTGTTTCAATCAAAATCCAGTTATGTATCAGACGAACCTATGATTGACACTGCGGTTCTGGATTCAACCGAAGCGTTAGAAGGATACGAGCCAACCACTTATTACGCTCCTGCTGATAAAATTTGGGAACTGTCAAACACCGAATTATCTATAAAACTCGATTGGAAAAACAGAAGGGTCTTAGGGAATGCTAAGTTAACCTTAAAACCATATTTCTATGATCAAGATAGCCTAGTTTTAGATGCTATGGCAATGGATATCTTAGACATCCAATCAATCAATACCACCAATGGTTCTAAATTAAAAAACAATTTTAGCTATTCCGACTCTGAGCATTTGGTTGTTTATTTTCCTAAAACAATTAAGTCTGATGAAAAAGTTACGTTAGAAATAAATTATGTTGCAAATCCTGAGAGCAACTATATACTGAACAATGAAAATGCAGGAAAGGCAATTAATGCTGAAAAAGGTGCGTATTTTATCAATCACGATTTGAGCAACCCTTATTTGCCAAGACAATTTTGGACACAAGGCGAAACTAGAGGCAGCAGATGCTGGTTTCCAACTTTAGACCAACCAAATCAAAAACACACACATAAAATTACGGTTAGATACCCAGATACAATGGTTTCAGTATCGAATGGTTACAAACTTTCGCATACCCTAGATGCCGCAAATCATGAGTTTGTAGATGTTTGGTCTATGACTCAACCTCATTCTGTTTACCTCACCATGCTTGCAATTGGAAATTGGGCGGAAGTTTCAGATAAATATAAAGACAAAATGGTTCATTATTACGTTGAACCTCGCTTTAAAAACGATGCAATGCAAATCTTTGGGAACACCCCCAAAATGATTGAATTCTTTTCAAACTATACTGGCGTTGAATATCCTTGGAACAAATACGACCAAGTAGTTGTTAGAAATTTCGTAAGTGGTGCTATGGAAAATACCACAGCCGTAATTCATACTGAAGGTTTACAAGACAAGGATAACGACATGGAAGATTATATTAGCCATGAATTATTTCATCATTGGTTTGGCGATTACGTAACTGCCGATAACTGGGGTGAAATTACAATGAATGAAAGCTTTGCAAAATACGCTGAGTACCTTTGGATTGAACATCAATACGGTTATGATAAAGCCCAAATGTGGCTTTATGAAAACAATGAAGGTTGGCTAAAGAACCCAAAAGACAATGCTCTTGTAAATTATTACTACAACAAGCCTGATGATCAGTTCGACAATATCCGCTACAACAAAGGAGCAGCCATCTTACACTTACTCAGGAACTACATTGGTGATGCGGCATTTAAATTGGCGATTAAAGATTATTTAACTACCTACGCTTACAAAAATGCAACTGCTGCAGAGTGGAAACGCAGTGTTGAAAAAGTAACTGGTAAAAATATGAATGATTTTTTTACTCAATGGTATTATGAAAAAGGAATTGCTGTTGGATATTGGACTTTAGAAAAAATCAGTTTTGATTCTACACAACCATCATCAAAATATGGCATTTTCCTTAACATGAATGCTTCCGATAATGAAATCACCGAATGCAAACCTTTTAAACTCGATATTGAATATGGCTATATCGGAAAAGAAAAGAGAACACTCTCTACAATGGTGAATACTCAGAATAAATTCATTGATTTAAATTTGGATACAGTCCCAGATTATGTGATTTTAGACCCGAAAAACACATTGGTTGGTGCCATAAAATCCAATCTTGAAATGATCAATATTCCTACTACGGAAGCAACTTCACAAATACTGTTAGAAGATAAAGATATTAAAGATCAAATTCAGATTCACTACAATAACATGTTCCAAAATGTAAGTAATTACAAAAAAACCAATCTTTTGATAGATTTCATTGTAGAACTTTACGCCGCGGGCCGACTCGATTTATTGGATTCGAACCAATACCTAAAAATCATTGATATGGGCATGAATTCAAATGAATCAGTGCTTCAGGAATATACTTATGACTTGGTTCGTTTATTAAAGGAGAAGGCAATATATAATTTCGCGGATAAAGAATATTCATTATTGAGTCAATATTGTAACGCTATTTTAATTGATTCTAAAACTTCTAATCAGTCTAAATTAAAAGCACTTGAGACTCTTTTTTACCTCGATAACAACAAAGATGCTTTACCCGAAAAACAACTCATAGAACTATCGAAAAGTGAAAACTTCCAGATTTTTGAAAATACAGTTGATTGCATTGGTGTTTTGTATGGTGTTTCTGCAGAAGATGAAGAAACTCCATTAAACAAAGATGGAGAGGCATATTGGATCACTTATGCGGAGGGACAATTGACATCGAATATCCCATCGAAAAGAAAAGCCATATGGATCAATGCAATGTTTAGGAATTACATGCGCGGGAAAAATATTGCGAAAGCAACCAAATTATATAGTCAAATAGACCAATATAAAATGCATGTGGAAGATTTGTATGCTGTTTATTCAAATTTGGCACAAGGTGCGCTAGATGACGAAAATTACGATCAAAATGCGACTTCAATACTGCTTTCTGAATGCGACAATGCTGTGATTACAAAAAATATCCATAAAATAAAATCGCTAAAAGAATTAACAACTAACCTTTGGAATTCGAACATGGATAAGGAAAATTCAACCATAGAAAGTGAAAGAAGTTTATATATAACACTCAAGAAACTTCACAATTTTGAGATTAAATAACAATTAAGTTTGCGATTATTTAAAATCATTCTAAATTTGCACCATGAACATCACCGCTGATCATCTTGAATTCAACAAATCTTATGAGATAAGTGCGTTGAAAGAGAATGATTTAACACAAAAATTGGCGGAGATGGGATGTGTGCCAGGAACAGAAATCATGAAGTTATATGCAGCTCCTGGTGGCGATCCCATTGCATTTAGAATCGATTCTTACATACTAGGACTCAGGAAATCTGAAGCTGAAAATATCTTTGTAATACCCGCAGTAGTAGAGAACTAGCCTTGTGAAAAAAATAGCGCTTATTGGAAATCCTAACTGTGGAAAATCTACACTGTTTAACCGCCTTACAGGTTTAAGTCAAAAAACGAGTAATTTACCAGGCACCACTGTTGAAACAACGAGTGGAATTGTTAAATTAAAAAAGGGCGATGTAGAACTGATAGATTTACCAGGAATTTACAGTCTGTTTGCACAATCTGAGGATGAAAGATTGGTGGTTTCAACCTTATTAGGAATAGATTCAGAAAAACCTGATGCCATCGTTTACATTTTGGATGGCTCAAATTTGCGGAGAAACTTATTGCTGGTCTCTCAGGTTGCTGAACTAGGAATAGCTGCTTCTTGTATCCTAACAATGGCAGATACCGCTAAAAGACGCCATATTGAAATTAATATCGATGCGCTTCAAACAGAGCTTGGAATTCCTGTGGCTGTTGTTAATCCGCGAAGTGATACAAATATACAAAACGCGATTGAGTTACTCCAAAATCATCAAGTGGGAAAAACCATCAGCGTAAATGATCAATTTGAAAACCGACTTAAAAGTTTTTACCTAGGCAACAAAGAGCGAGGCCTCAGCGAAGAAACATTGAAGAGATACAGCGATATTGAGCATGTTGTTAAAAAAGTCATTGTAAATACAGATGGAAAGAAGCGCAATAACACGATCAATATTGATAAATATGTAACGCATCCCATTCTTGGAATTCTCATTTTCTTTTTAGTGATGATGGCTTTATTCCAAGGTGTGTTTTATTTGGCTGACGCACCCATGGGATGGATTGAAAATGGATTTGGTTGGTTTAAAACCATGCTCGATGAAACGTTACCCAGTGGAATGTGGAGTGACTTTGTAAAAGACGGGATTTTCAGTGGTATTGAAGGCGTCATCGTTTTTGTACCTCAAATATTTATCTTGTTTTTCCTCATTGGACTACTTGAAGATAGTGGGTACATGGTGAGAGCAAGTTTCATTACCGATAGGGTCATGAGGAAAATTGGCCTAAACGGGCGTTCAATCATTCCTTTGGTTGGAGGATTTGCCTGTGCCATTCCAAGCATCATGGCAACCAGAACCATCAAGAATAAACGAGAAAGACTCATTACGATGCTCGTTGTGCCTCTTATGAGTTGTAGCGCAAGATTGCCAGTCTATGTACTTTTAATTTCTTTAGCAATACCCGCATCTAGTTTCTGGGGACCATTTCCAGCGCAATCATTTGTTATGACGAGTGCTTATTTTGCAGGAATTGTAGTGGCATTAATCTTTGCAATTCTGTTTAATTTTTTTAATAAAACAAAAGAAAAAAGTGAATTCGTTCTAGAATTACCAACTTATCAAAGCCCTAGAATTCAAACTGTAATCTCTCAAGCTTGGATAAAATGTCGTTCATTTTTAACCGAAGCTGGAAAAGTGATCATTATCATTTCAATGGTGCTTTGGGCATTATCTAATTTCGGCCCTAAGACTGCAATGGATAAAGCTCGTTCAGAAGCTAAAATTGTTGCAGCACTGGGCAGTCCAGACTCAAGTCAAATCGAACAAAGTTTAAAATTGGAAGCAAGTTATGCTGGACATATCGGTAAATTCATTGAACCAGCAATCACACCACTGGGATATGATTGGAAAACGGGAATTGCATTAATTACTTCATTTGCAGCGAGGGAGGTTTTTGTTGGAACCATGAGTACATTGTTTCAAACCCCCGACAACGATAAAAACGTGATTGGCATTCGCAAAAAAATGCAAGCTGAAATCAATCCAACGAACGGAAAACCTTTATACGGAATACCTTATGCTATCAGTTTAATCTTCTTTTATGCATTTGCATTGCAGTGTGTAAGTACCATGGCGGTCATGAAAAAAGAAACTGGAAGCTGGTACTGGCCAGTTATGTTATTCTTCATTTATGGTGGCATTGCCTATTTAAGCGCTTTTGCTGCTTACAATATTTTTAATTTATATTTTTAGTTTCAAATAATTTATCGTTGATTTCATGATTTTCATCGTGAATACTGTATAACCTAAACTTTTAATCCGTTTTTTTATGTTATTTAATCACCCTTGGCACGAATATTACAATTAATCGCCAATGTTTACATTGGTAAAATGAAATTTAAATAGTATTTTTGCAAGGCTAAAATTATATCAATTTAAGTCAACTTTATACAATCATACATGAGGCAACTAAAAATATCTAAACAATTTACCAACCGCGAAAACAAAT
>CAIRMY010000055.1 GCA_903879775.1 uncultured Bacteroidota bacterium | reverse complement strand
GGTTTTTTTTTGCCCAAATAATAATTATTCGAATGCCTTTTTGAGATCTTTTACGAGATCTTTCGTAAAAACCATTAACCCATAAGTGTAATATGGTGCTGAATAATAAGTACCGGGCGTTAATGAAACCCTAACCCCTATTCCAGCAGTTAATCCAAAATATTTCAAGACCCTTAAATTTCCGGAAATGCCAGTTTCGACAGGAATCACCATTTTTGTACTTAAAACATTTTTCCCAAGCTTTTCATCATACTCCTTTAGATCAACAACCCCAATTCCTAATTGAATCGTTTGAGAGATTTTAAATCTATGCGTCTTATACCAGTGATATTCCCCAATTCCACTAAAAATTAAATAATCATACGAATTCGATATCCCTTGCTTAATTGTTTTTTCCGCATTCGCTGAATATATAGCGCCAAGTAATGCAAATTTACCATAGTCTAATCCTCCCCTTAAACCAAAAATCCTTACCGGAATTCCAGTTACAAAGGAATTGCGTTGATCTCCGCCAATAAGAATGTGAGGCTTATTTTTCAACGATAACCGAATGCTATCCTGTGGTGACCATTCTTGACCAAAAAGAATGGCACTTTTAAAAATCAATAATATTACGACTAAAAAGCGATACATTTTGGAACAAAAATACTTGAAATAGTAATTGATTAAAACAATCTTAGTCATTTCGAAGCATGAAAAATTTCATTTTCGCAATTTCATGTATCTTTTTTGCGAATTACTCTTCAGCTCAAGCAAGCTCAAAGCCAAATACTCCGCAAACCAACACCCCAAAATTACCTATAATTCAAATTTTAATTCGCTATGGTTATCAAAATATAAACTTAGGGAATGTATCGAATACCGTTTATGCTCCCAATGGATTGATTAGTACGTCTGGAGAAAGTCTTGGTACGAACACTAAATTAGACATGAGTTATACTCAAGGCATAAGAATTGGCTTTAAATTCTAATTTTTTCATTTATGTGAATACTTTTGCATAGTTATGAAACCATACAAAATTTATTTATTTCTTGCTATTTGTCTTTTTATCACAGAAGCAAACGCACAAAAGGCCGTTCAAAAGGACCTTACAATTGAGGCTACATTAAACCTTCAAGTTGGAGGAGCGCCCATCAATTTTCAAATCTCGGAAATTAGAATGCGTTATTTCCTAAAAAATAATCTTGCGGTAAGAACTAAATTTGCCTTTGGATATACAAACAGTACAGACTATGTGTACAACGTTATAACCCCAACCATTCCTCCTTTTACACTCAAATCTAAGAGTTCCAATTTCAACGTTGCACTTGGGCTTGAAAAACATTTTACTGGTACCGATAAGCTTTCGCCTTATTTCGGGGGTGAAGTTGGATTCGGCTTAAATTCTAACTCATTGAATGGTATAAATACTGAAAATGGTCAACAATATCTAGAGGGTGGAACATTCACTGCTCAAACTGTTGGTGGAAATAACTTTTATGCCGGACTTGTTTTTGGAGCTGATTATTATTTTATTTCAAGCATTTATATTGGGGCAGAATTGGGCTATGGATTTGCGATTGAAAATTACGGCAAACGACAAATTTGGAACAGCAATAGTACAGAAGTTGTAGAGAACTCGCTTGGCTCTGGAATGGGATTTGGACTACAAGCAAATCCAGGAATTAGAATTGGTATCAAATTCTAATTATCATTTGTTTAAACAATACAGTTAAAAGGATAAATATATTGTTCTTTTCATTGTCAATTGGATTATTAATGATTAAATTTGTATATTATTCAAAATAAAAAACAAGACAATGGCAACAATTCGCTTTGAAGGCAGAAATGCACAATTTTTCAGTACTTTAAGATCTCGCATTGATCAATATTTTATTGACAATAAGATTAAACCTACTGGTAACTGGAAGTTATACTTTAAAACTGTAATTCTCAGTTTGATTATGATAGGTAGTTACCTATTTCTTGTTGCATTTACTCCAGAACCAACTTGGTTGCGCATTGTTTTATGCACCATTTTAGGCATTTCATTTGCAGCCATTGGATTCAATGTGATGCACGACGGTTCTCATGGTAGTTATTCAACCAAACCTTGGGTGAATAAAATCATGGCAAATAGTTTGAATTTGCTCGGTGGAAACGCTTTCTATTGGGTTGAAAAACACAACATTGCACATCATAGTTTCACCAATATTGACGGTGCTGATGAAGATATTGATATCTATCCTTATATGAGATTAAACAATAACCAAAAGAAACTTTGGTTCCATAAATTCCAACATATTTATGGACTTATGCTATATTCTGTTGCTTATCTCACTTGGATATCTTTACAAGATTTTACAAAATATTTCACAGGTAAAATTGCTGAAAGAGAAATGAAAGGCAAAATGACAGCTTTTGAACATTTTGAATTTTGGGCAAGTAAAATTGTTTACATCGGTATTTTTATTGTAATACCATCCTTTGTTTTTGGATTTGGTACCGCTATTTTAGGATATCTAATCATGGCTCTAACCACAGGTATCTGTATCACCATCGTTTTCCAATTGGCGCATGTTGTTGAGGGACTTAATTTCATTGCTCACAACGACGAATTAGTTATTGTAGAAGATGATTGGGCAACTCACCAAATTCGCACAACTTCAAACTTTGCTACCAAAAATAAAATATGGACATGGTTATTGGGGGGTTTGAATTTTCAAGTTGAACATCATTTATTTCCAAAAATTAGCCACGTTCATTATCCAAAAATCAATGAAATTGTGAAGAAAACTTGTGAAGATTTCAATGTGAAATACCAAGAATTCCCAACAATGTTCAAAGCAATTAAATCACATCTAAAATACCTTAGAATTATTGGATCAATGCAACCAGTAGCTTAAGGGTTTTTAATGACCATATTAAAAAGGCTGTTTCAGATTTGAAACAGCCTTTTTTTATGTTTAAAATAATCGACTAATCCCAAACTCCATATAATCAGCAACATTTAAATGCGCTTTTAAACGCGATCTCAACACCCAATTTTGCGTCAATCTATAATCTATGCCAATTGCATTGTAAAAAGCGCCTTTATCGCTAGAAACAGGCCTAAAAACATAGATTCCCAAATCTGTGCGCAGACCAACCCTACCATAAACAAACTGATGGCCACCTTTAATGGCAAATTCTAACTGATCGAGCTCTTCAGCACCTGTGTAACGACCAGTTTTTGTAAACTTATAATTGGGATCTGAGAATAAATCAAATCCAACATCCCAAATATGATGTGCCGATTTTTGAAACCTAAATTGAAAATCAAAAATCCATGAAGTAAAAGATTCAGGAAATTCAAGACTATGCGAGCGATTCCCAAATTTAACGCCTAAAGAATATGGGGTTGTAAAATAATGTTTCTTGTGAATATAGTAAGATGACCTATCCGAATTCTGACTTTCATTCGGAACATATAACATTCCTATGCCATAATGAATCGCATTCAACCCAACATTCGGCTTCTCCAAATTACCATTTGAAGCATGTGTTAAATAACCACCCAATGACAAAGCCAAATTTGGCGTAATGTCATACTTAATTTCACCTTTAAGTTGAGCGAAATAATTTAAATTTGAACCAATCGCATAATTAATTGGCCGCATAAGCGTATCATATTTCTCCGACAAATAAGTCAATCCATGAGCAAAATGCCAGTCAAAAGACCAGGGTCCTTTTGCGCTTATTTCTCCACCAAGGTTCAGAGAAACTGCCACCTGATACCCCGTAACATTCATACCCATATCCATCCAAGTAAGTGAACCGCCAATCTGAGGAAAAAACTTCAAATTACTATTTCTGCGGCTTCCCAAATCATCTGTTTCTCTTCTCATCCTCCAAACAACATCCGTTTGGATCCCCACAATTGGCGCTGCCAAACTTTTCGTGTAAGTAGAATGAGGAGTCATTCGGCCACCAAAATAATTTAATGAATAAGAATACTGCGAATATGAATTCGTTGCAATTAATAAAGTTACTATGAAAATACTGACTCTAATTTTGAATATCATTTTTATGCAAGTCTACTCCCGAACAAAAATAGATTGCAAATATAGTCAATATCAAAAAATAGAATGGAGAGGCTATAAAATAACCTAAATTATTTAAACTCGTATTTCCCCAAAATCTCTTTCCTATATTCGAAAATTTGCTTCACCTTGGCATCTACAAACAATTTGCTTGCAACCCATCCCAAAATACCCATGCCAACATCGTAATGCAAAATATCTGTCATTAAAACGCCGCCTTCAACCGACTTAAAATGATGTTCATGATGCCAAATATTGTAGGGACCTTTTCTTTGTTCGTCAACGAAAAATTGTCCTTCCTGAATATGTGTAATTTCAGTACACCAATCTAATTGGATGTTCAACATTGGCGAAATCTTGTATCGAATAAACATCCCTTGATACATTTTTTCAGGAATGTCACCCATAATTTTAAAGACCATATCTCTGGGCGTAACTTCATTCAAATTCTTTGGCGTCGCAAAAAAATCCCATGCCTTTTCAATTGAAATTGGCAAAAACTGCTCTTGAACAAGTTTCTTCATATTTTAAACTAACAAACATTGCGGAAATATGTTCTATAAATTCACAATGCGATATTTTAAAATTACCAACCTCCTTTAGCAGATGGCGAAAACAAAAAATCAATTTCAGTATCTACGTCATACAGCCACTGGTAACTACTCAAATCTCTCGAGCAAAAAGGCTCAATCAATGAAACCAATCTTTGATAAGATGCTTTTGTAAGTCCACAGATGAAACCAGTTTTCTCAACAAATTCAATGCCATAATCAGTATCTGTTTGCTGGAAAATCAAATTGCAATTTAAAGCTTCAACATAAGTCAATCTCGTTAAATCAAGGGGATTGTTTAACTCTATCACAAAATATTCAATTGCCTTTTTCAACAATAAAGCCTCCTCCTTTGTGAAATCAAATAACCTAACAATTTCATCCGACTCTAGGCCATATTCTTCCATACCTTGCAACCATTCTAACTTCATTTTTTCATGAGGGACATTTAATTATTTGAATCCCTAGTTGCAAAGATACTACACTTTAATGTGTAAATTTAGAGTAACATTTTATGAAAAGACGGTCTTTACAGCGACATCAACCAAAGAATAAAAGTGATAAAGCAGTAGCAATGGTTTCATCCCTGATGAAAGTTCTGATTTTGGTTACTGGATTTTGTTTTGTCTTTTTTGCCTCATGTTTATATGAATTGCTAGCCTAGTAGT
>CAIRMY010000054.1 GCA_903879775.1 uncultured Bacteroidota bacterium | reverse complement strand
CATCATGAGTAATATTAATGCAATAATAATTTTAAACATGAATTTATCATAACACAAACGCAATATTTTTGATTCTTTATTATCGATTTTCCATAATTGCGAACTGCATTTTTGCGAAAATCCGTAAAATTAATTTTCAGATGGCATATACCCTGGGAAAGAATTGAAATTTACAGCGTTGCTGTAATTTTTTTGGTCTTGAATGACCATGTTGTAATAGTTGATTCCCTTTTCAATAGTACCCTTAATTTCAAATTTTATAGACGTGTAGCGCAGTCTTAAAGAATAAATTGGAGCAACCACAATTTGCCCAAGTGTAATAGTTCCTGCGGCACCCGCTAGGTATGCTTGCGTGTAAGCCGAAGTGCTTTGTTCATTAAATTCATAAGCAAAAAATGTACCCAATCCAATGGCCGCTTTCCATAGCCAATTGCCATAAGATCGGCCCCTTCGAATCCAATCTATTGATCTAAAATCGCAATATACCAACCCCAAATCATATTCGTTGTAAATGTAGACCCCATGTTTACTCACACAAATGAGTTTTCCTTTATAAATGTCATTCGAAACTGTTTTGATTGCAATTTGCTTTTTATCCTTCAAATAATTCTTATCAATTTTACCAGCAATTGTGTAAATGATGTCGCTTTTGCTCCCACTATTCAATTGATTTGCTTTCAAATAAACCGCTTCTAAAAATTCTTTATTGATGATCCCAGGAATAAAAGTGATTGGAATTTCTTTCTTTAAATGAATGATTTCATTTGAGTCAGCATTTATCAAACTTAAAGAATCAGCATGAACAACATTGAAAAACAACGATGCAAGAATAACCGATTTTAATTTTAGGAGAAAGCCGAGTTTTTTCATTTTGAGGGATATTTCATTACAATGTTACATATTTAAAGAGTTAATGAATGTGTTATTCAATGCAAATTTTATGAAATCTCCGTAAATCATGCTATTTTTTTTGTGATTAATTGCAAAATAATACGCTTTGAATAGCAAATACACTTGATTAATTGGATTTTATTTTTCAGCTGTTTATCCTTATTTTGCGTCCTTTATGAAACAAAGAATTCTTTTCATTGCAGCAATTTTAACAATTGCAAATTCTATCGATGCCCAATGGTTTAAAAAAACAAAACCTCAACCAACAGCTCCTGTTGAGCAGGCCGATAAAAAAGGAAAGTTAGAATCGATCGAAACTAAAACCAAAAACTGCCAAAAACTCACAGGAATTTTCACCTTGTACCGCGATACAAACACGGGTCAGGTGTTTATGGCAATCAATAAATCTCAACTAAACCAAGAGTTCATTCATTTCACATATACCGAAAATGGGGTCATTGAAGCTGGACATAACAGAGGTTCGTATAGAGGAAGTCGCATCTTTAAAATTAAGAAATCGTATAACAATATCGAATTCGAACAACAAAACACAAGTTTCTACTTCGATCCAAGCAATCCAATTTCTAAAAGTGCCAATGCAAATATTTCTCAGTCGCCATTGGCGTTCGAAAAAATCATTGCTGAAGACAAGAAAACAGGAGATTTGTTAATTGATGCCGATGAATTGTTCTTGACAGAAAAATTGCACCAAGTAAAGGCTGGTGGTCGTCCTGGTTTGGAAGGATTCAAGCTTGGTAATTTAACCAAAGGTAAAACCCAATATACTGCCGTTAGAAACTATCCAGACAATGCTGATTTTGTAGTGCGTTATGTTTACGACAATCCTTCTCCAATGTCGGATGGCTCTGCCGAAGTAACAGATGCGCGCTCAGTTGTGATTGAATTGCAACATAGTTTTATTGCCGTTCCTAAAAATAACTTTACACCAAGAAGAGATGATTTTAGAATTGGTTATTTCTCTGAGCAAATTAACGACATGACCACAACCGGGGTTACGAATTATAAAGATTTGATTCACCGTTGGAATTTAGAAAAGAAAGATCCAACTGCGGCAAAATCTGAACCGGTAAAGCCAATTACATGGTGGATAGAAAACACAACACCAAAATCAATTCGCCCGATTATCAAACACGCTGCGTTGCAATGGAATAAGGCATTTGAACCACTTGGGTTTATTAACGCTGTTGAAATTTTAGAACAACCAGATACCGCAAAGTGGGATGCTGGAGATATACGCTATAACGTTTTACGTTGGACATCTAGCCCGCAACCTCCGTTTGGTGGTTATGGACCAAGTTTTGTGAATCCTAAAACTGGTGAAATATTAGGTGCCGATATTATGTTGGAGTATATCTTCTTAACCAATAGGGTTAAGTTAGAAAATGTATTCAATGTAGAAGGCGAATCAGCTGAAGGTCATGCTGCTCATGAGGGATGTGACGCAGGCTTGTACTTGCATCACCAACAAATGGTGGCTAAAAACTTATTGCAAATTTCAGACAATAACGAAGAAGAAATATCTCGCCTGCTTCAAGAATCAATTCATTATTTGGTGTTGCATGAAATGGGACATACAATGGGATTGATGCACAATATGAAGGCGTCGAATTTGCACACACCTGAAGAATTGTTAGACAGAGAACTTACCATGAAAACTGGATTAATTGGTTCAGTGATGGATTATCCAGCGGTAAATTTGCCTCCGGCTGATAAAAAAGTAAAAGTTCAATATTGCCAGACTGAACCAGGTCCATACGATTATTGGGCCATTGAATACGGTTATAGTATTGGAAGTCAAAATCCCTCAGAAGAAGAAAAAAGATTGCCAACCATTGCAGAAAGAAGCATTGAAAAAGCATTGGCTTTTGGAAATGATGCCGACGATAT
>CAIRMY010000053.1 GCA_903879775.1 uncultured Bacteroidota bacterium | reverse complement strand
TCATAGCTCCGCTTCTTTGTAGTTGATATTTTTCGGTTTTGCATAACTCTGTTAAAATATCAATTCGCTTTTTCTTTGTCCCTAATAATTTTTCAAATGTGTACCTGCGAGATATATTCATGATTTCACCTGGTGTAAATTTGAATGCAACGGAAAGATTTTTAGCTTCCTCGGTTGTAATTCCTTTAATTGCATTTTTCCAGATCATGATCATTGCCGCTTCATTGGGTGGTTCGAATGTTAATTTCACGGTCCATCTTCTTTCAAAAGCAGGGTCCATATTCGTTACCAAATTGGTTGTCCCAATAAGTATTCCGGGAAAAGTTTCCATTTCCTCGAGAACAATGTTTTGGAGGCCATTATTCATTTGGTCAACACTACTTTGAGTATCGATTCGTTTACCAATAATTTGATCACACTCATTTAAGAATAGGATAGGAGCTTCTTTAGACTTTTCATATAGTCTTTTATAATCTGTGAAAATTCTTTTTAAATTTATTTCACTATCTCCAACCCATTTACTTAAGATATCGGATACTTGAATTTTCATTAAAGGTCGATTTGTTAATTTGGCAATTTGTAATGCAAACTCAGTTTTTCCGCAACCTGGCTCTCCATGAAACAACAGCGTTACGCCCTTCATTCGTTCATTTGGATTCAAACTGGATTGATATTTTTTGAATTTTGTAAATGATAAAAGGGAAACAATTCGATTTGATGTATACTGAAATTGAGGATTAAAATGAAGTTGTATTCTTTGAATTTCAGATGGTTCAATCAATGGGGTTTTGACGGACCCCATTTTTTTACGCATAAAATCTAATGTGAATGAATCAATTTCAGCGAGAAAATAATCGAGTCCAGCGCTTGTTAATTGAAGTCTAGGATTGAATTCTAAATGCGATCCACCATCAATTTCAACATATCCCAATAAAATTGGTTCCCAAGTGCCTTTTAGAATACTTTTTCGTAAATCTTGAATGTCTGTTTTACTAAATGAATAATATTTTTCAATATACTCGAAAAAGAATGATTCATTTTCAATAAAAGCTTTACTGCAAATCGCAATAAGCGTAATTTCATTTATATGATTTGAATGGCAGAGTAGGGTACTGCAGAATTTAAATAAGTTTAAACGATCATTTTTCTCATTTAATTTAAAGTATAGTTCGTCCAATTCTGCTTCCCTCAAACGATCGAATTCAAGCGCTTTTTTATTGAAATACGTTAGAACTTGTTCCAAACCTTCTGGTGAAGAAAGTTTAAAAAATTCAATATTGTTTTCATCTATGGCCTTGAGTGTATGATTATTTAACTGGTAATAACAATTGATTCCATCGTCATGCCTAAAAATTAAATCATCTCTAATTAAACGATTTGCGGAAATTCTGAGCTCACGGTGTTTGCATTGAAAAAAATTGATAAATAGATTGAATAAATCTTTTTGAAAGACTTGATGAATTTCACCTTTACAATAGATTACAATCAATAGAGCACTTTGATCTAATGGCAATGCCAACAGTTTAGAAGCGGTTTTTAGAGATTCAATTTCATTCAAACGAACATCGGAGATGATATTTTTTTGAATATCATTATACGCGAGCTTGAGACAACTATCGAAATTTATTTCAGTTTTAACTTTCATATGGTATCTATATTACACAAAGTTGTTTTTTGGTTTTTATTGCGTTAGCGCAATAATTTAGACGTTAACTTCGCCATGTGGTTTTTGAACTCAATAATTCGTATTGATTTTCTTTGTACACCCAAATTTCTTGGGTTCCATGTCCCATCTTAGGGAAAGGCTTATAGCCTCTATATATCTGTAATGTATTTTGTTGCGGCCTTGTGGGAAAGTAAATTCCATTATTCATTTCCCTGCTGGGTCGCGCATAATGTTTTTTTTGAGGGATATTGACTGCTTGAGGTAATTTATTGGCAGCAATTGAGTATTTCGAAATTAGAATATGTTTTTCAGTTTCATTCGATTGAATGATATCGTAAAAACCAATAAATTCTATGTGCTTTAAAATCGAGCTTTCAAACTTTTCAAAATAGAACTCAATGAACTGTGAATTTCCATCTAGTTCTGAGAGTGATTGTAAATTAAATTG
>CAIRMY010000052.1 GCA_903879775.1 uncultured Bacteroidota bacterium | reverse complement strand
TACCCCATTCAAAGAAGATTATAGCATTGATTTCGATGCTCTTACACGCATTGTAAATCAACAAATTGACGGAGGAACAAATTATTTGGTTGTTTTAGGTACAACAGGTGAAAGTGCTACGTTATCGTCTGATGAAAAAACAGCGGTCATCAATTGTATCAAAGCTGCCAACCATGGTCGTTTGCCATTGATTTTGGGCATTGGCGGCAACAACACCGCTGAAGTTTGCAATCAATTTAAAACCACAGATGTATCTGGATTTTGTGCCATTTTATCTGTAAGTCCTTATTATAACAAACCCAATCAAGAAGGCATCTACCAGCATTACAAATCGTTGTGCGCGGTAACCCCGTTGCCAATCATTATTTACAATGTTCCTGGCAGAACAGGTATGAACATGACTGCTGAAACGCAATTGCGTTTGGCCGAATTGCCGCAAATTGTTGCCACAAAAGAAGCTTCAGGCAATATAGAGCAAGTGATGCAAATCATTGCCAAAAAACCAACAGATTTCTTGGTGATTAGTGGCGATGATGCACTCACGCTTCCAATGATGGCTTGCGGTGCTTCAGGTGTGATTTCTGTGATAAACCATGCATTTCCCAAGGAATTTTCAGGTATGGTGCGCGCTTGTTTGGAGGGACGTTTTGCCGACGCAAAATCACTTCACTACCAAACCATGGAATCTGCCATTGCAATTTTTGCAGACGGAAGTCCCTCAGGAATTAAAACCATGTTAAATGAGAAAGGACTCTGTGGCACCGCGGTGCGTCAACCACTTTGGCCTGTAAATGCAACAGTGGAAGCAAATTTACGTCGTTTAGCAAACACACTATAACTCATGAACCCTAACCTCAATCCTTCCAACGATCAGTTAAGCCGTGCCGACAAAGACATTGAAAAGGTATTGAGGCCAGCAACCTTCGATGATTTTACGGGGCAAGAAAAAATCTTAGACAACCTTAAAGTTTTCGTAGAAGCCGCACGTTTGAGAGAAGAAGCGTTAGACCATATTTTACTCCATGGCCCTCCGGGTCTTGGAAAAACAACATTGAGTCATATTGTTGCCAATGCAATGGGCAGCTCCATGAAAATCACCAGCGGTCCTGTTTTAGAAAAGCCCGGTGATTTGGCAGGTTTGTTAACAAACCTTCAAAAAGGAGATGTATTGTTCATTGATGAAATTCACCGTTTAAGCCCTGTCATTGAAGAATATTTGTACAGCGCAATGGAAGACTATCGTATTGACATTATGATTGATACGGGTCCCAATGCTAGAAGTGTGCAAATTTCGTTGGCTCCCTTCACATTGGTTGGTGCAACCACGCGAAGTGGTTTGCTTACAGCGCCATTAAGGGCTCGCTTTGGAATCAATTGCCGTTTAGAATATTACAATGCCGAAATTTTAACGGGAATTGTGAAAAGAAGTTCAAGCATTCTCAACACCCCAATTGAGGAAACTGCGGCGTTTGAAATAGCCCGTAGAAGTCGTGGAACCCCTCGTATTGCCAATGCTCTTTTGCGCCGAACCAGAGATTTTGCTCAAATTAAAGGCGATGGCACCATCAATTTAGACATTGCTCAGTTTGCATTGCAAGCCTTGAATGTAGATGCCAACGGATTGGACGAAATGGATAACCGAATTTTGTTAACCATCATCGACAAGTTCAAAGGAGGTCCTGTAGGACTTGGAACCATTGCCACTGCTGTAGGTGAGGATTCAGGAACCATTGAAGAGGTTTATGAACCGTTTTTAATTCAGGAGGGATATTTACAGCGTACTGCCAGAGGTAGGGAAGCAACACATTTGGCATACAGGCATTTGGGTAAAATTCCACACATGGGCGGTGGCTCAGGAAAATTGTTGTAAATCAAATCTTTGTTCTTTATGAACAACCCAACCATCAAATCGCAAATCATTCAAAAATCTGAAGAACTTGGATTTTTAGCTTGTGGTTTTTCTGTGGCTACTTGTTTAGAAAATGAAAGAGATCGTTTACAAGATTGGTTGAATCGCGGTTTTCAAGGAGAAATGGGCTACATGGAAAACCATTTCGAAAAGCGTTTAGATCCAACATTATTGGTCGAAGGTTCCAAAACTGTCATTAGCCTAGCATACAATTATTTTCCGCAGAAAATGCAAAAAATAAATGCACCAAAAGTTGCAAAATACGCGTATGGTGAAGATTACCACAAGGTGGTTAAAGATCAAGGATTTCTCTTATTAGAATATATCAAAACATTAAATCCGGAAGCTCAAGGACGGGTTTTTGTAGATTCTGCACCAGTAATGGAGCGTCAATGGGCTGAGCAATCTGGAATTGGATGGATAGGCAAAAACAGTTTGATTATCAGAAAAGGAATTGGAAGTTTTTTCTTTTTGGCGGAAATCATTGTAAACATTGAAATTGAACCAGACAAACCCACCACCGATCATTGTGGAAACTGCACTGCGTGTATTGATGCTTGTCCCACACAGGCCATCGTTTCAGACCAGGTGATCGATGCCACAAAATGCATTTCATATTTAACCATTGAAAAGCGGTCAGAGCTAAAACTTCAGGAGAAACAAAGCCTTGATCAATGGATATTTGGCTGTGATGTATGCCAGGACGTTTGCCCATGGAATCGTTTTAGTGTCCCCACTGAAGAAAAAAGATTCACACCAGCAGGAGAATGGATAGATTGGGAAACAGAAAATTGGAAATCTATGAATTCGGAACAATTTGCGGAGAACCTTGGAAAAACGCCAATCACCAGGGCTGGATTTGAGAAAATAAAAAGGTTATTACCCTAAGTTTAGTGGGATTTCAATTTCAAAAACGGTGCCCACATTGATTTCAGATTTAAACTGAATTCTGCCATTAAATTGCTCAATAATTTTCTTTGTAATGGCAAGTCCAAGACCCATTCCACTGTTTTTCGTGCTAAAATTAGGGCTAAAAATTTTGTCGAATAACTCCGGAGGAATTCCTTTTCCATTGTCAGAAATGGTCAATAGAACCGAGGATTTAAGCATTGTTACATCCACATTGATTTGCCCCACCCTGTCTTCAGGAATTGCCTGAATGGCATTTTTAAAGATGTTATTAAAAATACGTCCTAGTTGATGTGGATCGGCCAAAACTGGAATCCTATCAGCATCAATTTTCAAGGTAATTGGTTGTCCCATTTCCTTTTCCATTAAGTCTACCGCATCCGCTAACACCAACTTTAAATCAATATTTTCTAAAATAGGTTCAGGCATTTTGGCAAAAGAACTGAACTCCTCAGCCATAGCACTCAAAGAATCAATCTGACGAATCATCAAGGCAATTGTTTTTTTAACCTTTTCCTCAATATGATCATCGCCCCGGCTTATTGAATATTGCAAATGCTGCAACGATAATCGCATTGGAGTGAGTGGATTCTTAATCTCATGCGCCACTTGCTTTGCCATTTCCTTCCAAGCCCCTTGACGCTCACTTTCTGCCAAGCGACCCAAACTAGAATCGAGGGCACTTAACATTTTATTGTACTCAGTAACCAACATTCCAATTTCATCATTTCGTTGCCATTGAATTGGTAAGTTTTTCTCACCAATTTTCATTTGCGACAATTGATTTTTGATTAAGATTAATGGTTTCGACAATCGTTGCGCTACGTAATATGTTAATATGATTGCCATTGCAAAAATGAGCACGAAAAGATTGATAATGGTTACGGTATATTGAGAGATTTCGCGAAACAAATCTTCTCTGTTTGAAAAATAGGGCAAATTGACATACCCACGAACATTCAGATCATTGTCTATCAATGTGGTATATGCAGAAATATAACTTAAGTCAGCGATATTCTCAGAAACAATTGCAGATGAAATTTCATTGGTTTGGAACTTCCCGAAAACGGTTGGATTCATGAGTTCACCCGTATATTTCTCAGAATACAACTTTGGATTTGTTGAAACAATAAGTTTACCAAATTGATCATAAACATTAATATCGGTTTCGTAATAATCTGCCAAGTCATAAACCAATCCCACTTCGTATTTATTTTGAAGTGCATCAAGATTAATTTCTCCGCTAATTTTATTGGCCACATTATTGGCTTTATTCATCAAATATTGTTGCTGCCGTTCAATATTGTTTTGTATAAAGTAATTGATGGTTACAAAGATGACAATCAAAAATATACCAAACACCAACCAAGTGATATATAACTGTAAACGGCGGGATAAAAACCAACTTTCAGTTGAAAATTGTGGCATAATGACACGCCGTGTGAAACCAAACTGACTTGTAAATTTGAATCTATGAATTAATAACCCAACTCTTTGTTGAATCCAAATAACCAACAAATAGAGTAAAAAGAGGATAAAACCAGCCAGTGATAATAAAGTAAATTGAATAGACGAAATAAGCATCGATTCATCTTTCTTGGTGATGATTACAATGTTGTTATATTCATCTTTTTGCACATAATGGCTAAATCCATCTTTGTTTAAAAAACGGGTTGAAACACCAAATAAGTTTATCGCGGGATAATCGAATTGCCCCGAATGCCTATTTAGTTTGTTTCGGTTATAAATGGCATAAGAATATTGATAACGCCTAAAGATATTTTCGGTTGTATTCTTTTGAATCACATCAGACAAACGGCCTTGTGTATTTCCAAATTTAGGGGTTAACAGCACAAAGTAACTTCCTAAAAGTTGGCTTCCTTGCACCACGTTAAATTTGCCTAAATAACATCCACGCAATCGTCGTTCATTGATTAAGAAAAATCGATTTGTTACCTGAATACACAAATCACTAAAGTATATTTTGTTTAGTGTTCCATAATCAATGGTATTGTCGACTCTATAGGGCTGTCCTTGTCCATCAAAATCAAAAATAGAAATATCATAATTCTCATATTCTGCATTAAAGTAAACTTGTTTTAAGCGACTTTCAAAGGCTTCCTTAGTTTCGTCTTTGCAACTATAATAATCGACAACGCCTTTATCTGAATTTAATTGTATTTCGGCATCATATAAATGTTCTTTGATGATTTTATCTGCTTTCAACAACAATTGAGACGACAAATATTTTCGCTGTAAATTCTCCTTTTTTCTCAACTCAGTGTTTAGAATAATACTCAGAGAAATGCATGGCAATAACACTTGAAGAAAAATTCGAGTATAATCAAAACTTGAATTCGAGTTTTTCCTAAACAAAAACCAAATGACAACAAAAAATATCCAAATAATACAATATAAAAGGCTTTGAATATTGGAAAATGAATAGATTAAATTTGGCAAAAACGAGAGTATGAAAATCATCAATCGATGATTTACATCTAGTAGGTAAAAAGTAGGTGAAAATTCGTTTAAAATGGTAAACACACTCACCATTAACAGCACGAGAATACCAACAGAAATGAGAGTATATCTTGTAACGAGTAGAATTTCAAAAAAGTCGAAATGGATGTCGGTGCTTCCTACCAAATCTTTTGCTAAAATAAAAATGAACAACAAGGTAGTTAAAGCAACTCCGTACAATATTGTGAGCAAAGCAATTTTCTTTTTGAGGGACAAATTAGGCAGCAATTTACGGCAATAGTTGACCGCCATTAGCACGAACCAATAGAACAATAATGACCAAATGAGTGTTAATCCTATGCTCTGAAAAAACGAATTGAAATAAAACAATTCTGAAGAAAAGAGCTTAAGTTGTTTGAATGTTTTTGCAATGAATCCATATGTAAATAAAATAGTTACAAGAAACCAAATCAACCAATTTATAACTTTCAGAAAATTGAGTTTTGTAATTTTATAACTTATGTAGATACCTAAGCTAATTAAGCAAAGTCCGATTAAAAACACTAAATCATAAAACAAACTAGCAGAATATTGTTTAAATCCAATAGAATATTGAGATTCGCTTTTATGAATTAAAGAACCTTTAAATTGAATCACTTCGCCATTTTCGATGACATTTCTATCGATAAGCAGAATAGAATTCTGTTTTTCATTTAAAGAATCTGGGTTTAATTTCGGTCCTTGATTTTCGAAAATATTGTATACATAAACCCACGTTTCTCGACCGTGAACCCGATTCCATTTAGCCAAATGAATTGACCCTTGGTGGATAATTTCAAATGCATTTTTATTTTCTGGAACAATGTAAAATTGATTGTTTGTCCATAAAACTGGCTTACCATCTGTAAACTGATAAACCTCAATTTTATGATCTTTAAATAATTCGCGTTGTTTTGAACTCGAATAATTATTGATGGTTGGAGATTTATCGAATTTGGCAATT
>CAIRMY010000051.1 GCA_903879775.1 uncultured Bacteroidota bacterium | reverse complement strand
TGAGCTACAAACAGGTATTTTTGATCGTCGTACACCTGTACATCAGGCCGGAAGCGGTTAAGGATTGTTGCGCCCTGCGTAAGTCCAGTATTTGGGACCCCAAGAGACGTCCCAAACCCACCCGTTAGGGTTCCTTCGGCATATTTCAAATCGCTGCTGCCAACCGAAGTTTCAAAAACGATCACTACGGGATCGCGACTGATGGAGTCGGTTGGGTTGTCGATGTTTGGATGATGGGCATTGGCGTGCACCAATTTTGGAGTGCTCAAAGTCAAAACGCCCGGGGAGTACGTAAACGTTCGGAATTCAATGCCTGTTCCTTTTTCATTCACTACTACGCCGGAAGTTCCATCCAGGCCAAAGACAATGTCCGGATCCCACGAACCAGAGGGCAAGGGCTGGATGAAAACGCCCATCCCGGGCTCATAAACGGCGATGCCCGGACTGTCTCCATCCCAAGTATACGCGTGCGCAACCCCCTGGGCACAGCCGCTGCATTCACTGATGGCGGCTCCTGTATTTTCTACATTTGCATAAGGCCCGCCTGGCAGGATAAAGTCGTTGGTTTTAGCGGGATAAATTTGTCCTGATACGGGTAGAACGCCCGCCATCAAGGCAACAAGCACCGTCAGCGTTTTTAGGAAATGCGTATTGTTTTTCATTTGTTGCTGATTCAGAATTGATTTTTTATTGGAACGAGTGTGCCAAAACAGGAGTGAATTCGGTCCAAAAATTCACCCTATTTGATGATGCAATGTTATCTGTTCCTCCGAAAATAAACGTGATAGAAAAATATCATGCCGGAGCGATTTAAGTCAATAAATCGGGAATTTGGTCTTTGCAGGAAGGTATTGGTAGAGGTATCATTCTCCCACCCCGAATTTTCCTAGAGTTTCGGATCCATCAACTCAAGAGATGCCTGTTTTTGCCGCTTGCAGCGGATGTAGTATTGGCTGTAGATTTATCAAGGCTAGAGCTTAGCGTATTCTCATGGAGTCGCTAGCGGCTGCAACTCTTGGTTTCAATCTTTTGTGCGTACGGATATCCCCTTTCAATGTATCCGTTCACTCACTGCATGAATTGCGCGGTTCCTTTATTCCTAGAACCCATTCAGACCTCCCCACTAAAAGGTCGTGACCCTTCAACAACCGAGGAATTTTCGGTAGTTGGTTCTTCGGGTGATAGTCAATTGAAAATCAATTCTTCAGCCAACAAAGACAAATAACTAGTCATAAAACGGATAAAATACTATATTTTTGTCCTCTATAAGACAAGTTAAATGAAAACAGCACCTGCTATATTGCCTAAAAACCTGAAGATTTTAAAAGATCTAGGTGAGCACATACAATTAGCTCGCTTGCGCCGAAAATTAAGCGCCGAGCAAATTGCAGAGCGTTCCGGTCTTGGCAGAAAAACCATTTACAATATTGAGCAAGGCAGCCCAACTGTTGCCATTGGGAGTTATTTGCAGGTGCTCTTTGTTTTAGGTTTAGAAAAAGATTTAACCACGGTTGCGGCAGCTGATCCCTTAGGTAGAAAATTGCAAGATGCAGGAATCATCACCAACAAGCGTGCACCCAAACAAACAAAGAAATCATGAAGAGTGAGCAAACAAAGATTTGGGTCTATGCAGATTGGAATTTTATAGAGGAAGCTCGAATCATGGGTATTTTGACTTCACAGCGCGTGCGTGGAAAAGAGATATTTTCATTTGAATACACAGAGACCTGGTTGAATAATCAAAATCCAATTTTATCCTTGGATCCGCATTTAGGGTTTTACAGGGGGAAGCAGTATTTGCCGGAAGAGAAAAATAACTTTGGGGTATTCCTGGATTCATCGCCCGACCGTTGGGGTAGGCTCTTAATGCGTCGACGAGAAGCATGGCAAGCCAAAATTGAAGATCGAGAGGAAAGAACACTTTTTGAGAGTGATTTTTTATTGGGTGTTTTTGACGGACATCGTATAGGAGGAGTGCGTTTTAAACTAAGTGAGGATGGTCCTTTCATGAATGACCACAAGAAAATGGCAACACCGCCTTGGACATCCCTTCGTGAATTAGAGCATGCGAGTTTGCAGCTTGAACGTGATGATGCCATAAATGACCCCGAGTATGCCCAATGGTTGAGTGTATTGATTGATCCAGGATCCTCATTGGGAGGCGCTAGACCTAAAGCCAGTGTGGTAGATGATCAAGGAAATTTATGGATTGCGAAATTTCCAAGTTCAAGAGATGAAAAAAATGTAGGTGCTTGGGAAATGGTGTTAAACGAATTAGCCAAAGCTTGTGGCATTCATGTTTCAGAAGCTCGATTGCAAAAATTTTCAGGAAGGCATCCTACTTATTTATCCAAACGATTCGATCGAACGAATGACCAGAAGCGAATTCATTTTGCATCGGCAATGACTTTATTGGGTCTGCAAGATGGGGCGGATCATGTTGATGGTGTTGGTTACCTGGATCTGGTTGGTTTTATCATGCAACATAGTCCGGAAGCAAAAGAAGATTTAGAGCAATTATGGCGAAGAATGGCATTTAATATTTTGGTATCGAACACAGACGACCATTTGCGAAACCATGGATTTATTCTCACTCCATTGGGCTGGCGTTTATCTCCTGCTTACGATATGAACCCTAATGAAATGGGGAATGGGCTAACCTTGAATATTTCTGAAAACAACAATGAATTAGATATCTCTTTGGCCTTAGAAACCGCTCATTTGTATCAATTGAAAAGTGATGGAGCAGAAAGTATCTTGAAGGAAATGCGTCATGAAATTTCTAACTGGCGTGCGGTTGCTAAGAAATTTGGAATTAGTACGAGCGAGATGGAACAAACGAAGCGTGCGTTTCGATTGGTGGGATCAAAAGACTCGAATTAATTGCCAACAGCCTATTTTAGGTAGGAGTTGTTGAAAGCCTTCTGGAACAAAGGTGGTTCCCTACTTGGATGTTCTCCAAGTACGATGAATTCCCACCCTTGAACAAATGGAAGGTGCCCCTATCTTTTGGTTCAGTGCGGTATTTTCACACGTACCCTTCATTTGTTGTTCCGCGGGTACTTCGCGGGTTGGACATCACTGCATCAACTGCACGGTTCCGTTCTTTTCCACCCATTGAAGGCCTTGTTGATCGCGTCCTTCGTACTGGATGCGGTAGGTGTAAACGCCGGCGGGGAGGGGGTTTCCTTGAAAAGTTCCGGTCCAGGGATTTTGGAGGTCGGTTTGGTGGTGTACGTGTTCGCCCCAGCGGTTGAAGATGTCCAGGGTGAAGTT
>CAIRMY010000050.1 GCA_903879775.1 uncultured Bacteroidota bacterium | reverse complement strand
TCAACCGCTTTTACGTCGTGATTCGTGGTTTTTTCGATTTCTTTAACTGATTGAATTTCTTCTATCGTTAATTGTTTTGCCCAATTTCTTAGCTCTACAGATTTATCCATGAGCATTCCAAAATCTGAACCTCGAAGTGCAACATGCGACAATGCTATTAAATATTCTACTTCAACCCTCACGCGATACTGAATTAAGCCCGCCTCAGAAAAGTACTGAGATAAACTTTGTGTAGATTTTCTGTACCTTCCATCTATAGGACTAACCGCAGATAATTCGTTCAATAACATTCTACAAAGTTACTTTTTTAAGTTTAAAATTGAAACAAGAATATTTCTTATAATTCTATTCTTTAAATAAGGTTTTTGCCTTTAAATTCTGATACAACAATGAAAAAAAAAGCCCAACTTTTGTTGAGCTTTAATGGGTTCAAATGAACTTAAGATTTTGGTTTTATAACCGGTGTTGGTTTTATTCCGGGCAATGGTTTTTTAGTGCTATTGTTTGTTGGCTGCACCGGTTCTGGATATCTAGAATTTGAGGGGTAACTGCGTATGGTAGAATTGTTTTGAGATGGATTTTCTAATTCAGCTGGTTTTGAAGGCGGTGTTTGGTAATTGTAGTTTTGCTTTGGACAACAAGGACAAGGGTAGGTGTTGCTATTGATTTCATCTTCATTGATAAAAGTTGTATCTGAATAGGCTTCTTTGATTAAGGTTTTGGTGCTTTTTCTTTCACTTAAATCGAACAGAATTCCAAATTTAAATTGACTCACATTCAGACTCGCTTTTTCTGTTGAAATGTTATAACGCCAACTGTTAAAATTCGATTTGTTAAGGTCTGTTAAATTTAATTCTCCTCCGGTTACCCAAGAATACGATGTAACCAAACTTGTGGTTTTTGTTAATCTAATTCTCAAACCAATTTCTGGAGCTAAATACATAGATCCTGTTGAAGTGATGTGGTCTGAAGTTGTACTTTCGTAATCTTTTAATGTGACCAATGTTTCTGTAGTTTGTGAGGTACTATACCATTTAACTCCAGCGCCTAATCCAATAAACGGATAAAACGGCCCCAATTTAAATTCACTTCTCACAAAGGTATAAAGCTGAGGACTTAACACAGATAAATTGGTTTTTGCACTATCCAAATTTGTGGTATTCATTTGTACATATTCATAACTTCCATCTCCTTGGAAATTCATTGCAAATCCTCCGCCCCAGTTAATTGAACCAAACGACATTAAATTTCTGGTTAACCGACTATTTGCCATGAAGTAGATATTGAAACCTCCAGAATTTTGATAGTGTTTCGATTCATCCCAATCTAGCTTTTTATCAAATATTTCATTTTGATAATCAAATCCTAGAGCAAAATCTTCAATGTAAGGTTCTGTATAATACTTGTAAGAATATTGAGCCGGATGATTATTTACAACCATTCGCTTCTTAGGAGTACTTAACTTGGCAGAATCTTGTGCTGTTATTTGATTGGTAATCATGAATAACGAGAGAATCATGGAAAATAGCTTTGTTGATTTCATATGATATTTAAATATACATTTTTTGATTGAAACACCCCCATTTTTGCGAAAAAAAAATGAAATATTTTTG
>CAIRMY010000049.1 GCA_903879775.1 uncultured Bacteroidota bacterium | reverse complement strand
TTTAACCTCGATACTCAAACTTACTCTGAAGGAGCACTTTCCGTTCAAACAAAAGAAATGTTAGGGCTCGTTGCTTCCCTCGTGCTTAGATGCGATGATTGTGTGAAATACCACCTAGAAAAATGCCACGAACAAAAAGTAACGACCCCACAAATGTTTGAAATACTCGCAGTGGCAAATATTGTTGGAGGCACCATCGTCATTCCCCATACACGCAGAGCCGTAGAATTTTGGGAAGAATTGCAAAATTAAGATTTCGAAGTTTCTGTCCCTCAAAAACACAAATGACTATTTACGCACCAGCGTTCTATGAATCCAATAGAATATGTAAAAGTGCACCAGAACTACAAATTCTAGACTTACAATATACCAAGGCCATTTGCCAATGATCAATGGATTGTTGGCATTAGGACGCTGTGCTAAAAACATATAGTTCGCGTCAAGTATCCAATTAAAGATTCCAACAACTGGCAAGGTTAATTGGGTATACCAAAAGATTTTGAGCCAGCTACCTTTCCTTGGAACCATTTTCAACCGGAAAGTTGCATAAAACCCTGCAATGATGACCATTCCATGGGCAATGCCATATTCCCAAAAGTTGAATAAATTCCCTCCAGAAACAACTTCAGGAGTTAAAAACGAATGAATCGCACCCGCACTCCAGAAAATAAGAAATTCATAGGTCCATTGTTTTCTCCAAACCAACATCATCATGGCTAAGATTTCCGAAAAAGAGCACAAATGAAATGGTAAATGCACAGCTTTGTCCCAAGTATGCGTGTAAATCGCGAAAAATTGATTCGCAATGAAATTTGCCCCTAAAATAGCCGCCATCACATATCCAATTTGAATGCGACGCTTTTCATCCATTTTCCAGGAAACACCGAAGAATAAAACAAAGCCAATTAGCAGGCCTGCATTTAAATAGATCCATTGAATTGATCCAATATCAACCATGTGGTGAAGTGCATTCTTATCCATTGATTTTTAAATTTTTGTTGTAAGGAAACTTTAAATTAAAGTTGTGCAATATATGCAAAAAATAAAGTTTAAAAAAAGTAGATATTGCAACAAATTTAAACATGAAATTAAAACATCTCATTTTTGCATTTGCGTTCATCACAAACAGCATCGTGGCGCAAATTATTCCAACGCCAATGTCCTTCATAAAAAATGAAGGAACATTCAATTTGCCCAATAAAATTATTGTAAATGCCAATCCTCAATTACAGTCAAATCCAGCATTTTGGGAGCTATTTAAAGAGGTATTTCCTGCAAAAATCAAGAAATTCAATGGTCAAAAAACTCACATAGAACTGGTTCAAAAAACGTTTACCAGCGCAACTTCAAATTTCATCGCAGAAGCTTACGCCATTCAAATAAACAAACTAAAAATCACCATTGAATATGCAGATTACCCAGGTTTAATCCATGCATTGATGTCTTTGAAGCAGCTTCAAAATACGGGTAAAAATACCTTTCCCTGCGTTCAAATCACGGACCATCCAAAATATAGTTACAGGGGTATGCACCTAGATGTAAGCCGACATTTTTTCAATACCGATTTCATCAAAAAGTACATTAAAATGCTGGCTTTTTACAAATACAACACCTTCCATTGGCACTTAACCGACGACCAAGGCTGGCGTATTGAAATTAAAAAATACCCTAAATTAACCCAAATAGGAGCTTATCGAAATGGGAGTCAATACGGCAAATATTCAGACCAAACCTTCGATGATAAACTTTACGGTGGATTTTATACCCATGAGGAAATTAAAGATGTTGTTCAATTTGCAAAAAACCGGGGCATCAATGTGGTTCCTGAAATTGAAATGCCAGGACATGCACTGGCAGCCTTGTCGGCATACCCTGAGTTTAGTTGTAACGGAGGGACATTGCTTTCGTCGCTAAAAACACAAGCAACCATATCCGGGTTACCCCTAAAATACAAGGCAACTGACATTACTCTCAATCGAAATGGCGATAGTGTGATTCCCTTAAAACCTGCCATTGGATGGGGCGTATTCGACGATGTTTTCTGCGCTGGCAACGATCAAACCTTTGAGTTTTTGCAGAATATTCTCGATGAAGTCATTGCTCTTTTCCCAGAATCCCCATACATCCATATCGGTGGCGATGAATGTCCGAAAACCCGATGGAAAACTTGTGATTTATGTCAATCTAGAATTAAATCCTTAGGACTCAAAGATGAACACGAATTGCAAAGTTATTTCGTTCAACGCATTGAAAAATACATCAATTCAAAAGGAAAATTAATCATTGGTTGGGATGAAATTTTGGAGGGTGGACTCGCACCCAAGGCTACAGTGATGAGTTGGCGTGGGATTTCTGGAGGGATTGATGCCGCAAATCAAAATCACAATGTAATTATGACGCCGGGGAATCCATGTTATTTCGATCATTATCAAAGCAAGAATAAAAACAGCGAACCCATTGCAATTGGAGGATTTAATCCTTTAGATTCTGTCTTCTATTTCAATCCGATGCCACAATCATTGAGCCCTGACAAACAGATATATATATTAGGCGCTCAAGCGAATGTTTGGACAGAATATATGGTCAACGATAAATCTGTTGAATACATGACATTGCCGCGTGCCTCGGCCCTGTCTGACGCCTTGTGGTCGCATCGAAACAGCAACATAGATTTGGCATATAAAGAATATTTGGAAAAAATTGAGCTCCATAAAACCATTTGGTACAGTTGGGGATGGTATTTCAGACCTTGAGTTAGTTGCTCAATGAGATTGGTTAAAACTCATCCAGTGTCAAACCATTTGCGTCAGTGATTTTCAAACGCACATGAGAATTTGCTTTCAGCAAAGCAGAATTTAATGGAAAAATAGATTCCGCAAATCCTGATACTTTAATCACTTTTATTGCCTTAAAAACACTCATCTTTTGATCGTTTTCAACTGTCAATTGAATGGTCATTGTTTGCGTTTTGAAGGCATTCGATTGGATCGACACTTTCAACATAGAATCATTGTAACGCACAAATGATGTCAATGGTTTTAAGGAATATTTCAATTGCTCAAATGCGGGCTTCTGATTCAAATCAAGATCAACCACACTCCAAGAAACAACCCTGTCTGCATCATTCCATTGCCAGAACAAACAACCGCCAAAATCTTTGCTTGACGTTCGATAAGCCCTAATGGCCCTGTCTAAAAACATGGCTTGCGCCCTACCCGAAGGCGATAATTTGGTTGCATTCAACACTGAACTTTTTAACTGCGGTGCTACAAAATAGTTCAGCGTATTTTTAGGCTCATTCTTTGAATATCGATTCAACAATGACAACCCTTTATAACTCCTAAATGGCAAATATTGGTAAGATAGTGAATCAACAGATTCTTTATATCCTTTTGGCAAGGATGGAAAACCAAATTCACTCACAAAAGGTGCATTCACAGAATCAACATGGTTAAAATTTCTTTCACCGTGCCAAATTCCCCAATCATGATTGTCACCAACCTTCATCTGTTTTAAATTCCCCCAATTGCCAATCGGAGAAGAAGGAAGGTAGAAAATATTAGGTGCAATGTTTTGCAATTTCCGCGGAATGAATGTATCGAAAAACTGTCTATAATTGGTCCAAGTTTTTAAAGAATCGGCACCATGTAAATGATATTTTTGAAACCAACCCCAATTTTTAAGGGCCACTTCAATTTCATTATTTCCGCAAATCAAAGCCAAACTTGGATGCACTTTCATCCAGGAAATATTGGCATCTAACTCATTCCCAACTTCCAATTTCCAATCTTCACGTTTTGGGTAAGTTGTACCCGAAAACATGAGATCTTGCCAAATTAAAATTCCCAATTTATCGCACTCTGCATAGACTTCCTCAGGTGGATAATTGCCACCGCCCCAAAAACGCACCATGTTCATCCCTAGTTTGAACATTGACCTAAATTGCTTATCTTTTGGTTCAGGCCTATGATCAGGAGACACGTAAAAATTGGATAAATTCATGGTCATTTTCATTTCAAATGGCCTTTCTGACGATAAATGATAAGGAGTTGCTCCGTGATACATCCAAGAATAATAAGGCGAATCACCTTCTACCCAATTCGAAATTATCTCCCTCCCCCAAATAACATTGGTACCTAAAGCCATGATTTTCTTCCCATTCACTTTAAATGAAAACTTCCCTCCTGTAGTATCCAAATCGAGGGTTCTTAAACCCGTATAAGTGTAGAACGGAGCATTTACAAACAAACTATTTTGTTGCAAATAGCCATGGCCATATTGGCCCGAATTTGTTTGTTGTTGTTTATACACAATTCCAAACCGATAACGTGTTGGCAAGTTATCTTTAGGGTAAACTTGCTGAAAGTAACCATTGGGATACCATAATTTCGGGTTATGAATCAAAAACTTATACTCCATTTTCAACTTACACGCTGAATCAAAATTCAAACCATCAACAACACGTTCTAACAATTCAAAACTTGTATCATTCAGTTGCACCCAATCTTCTGGCAATTGAATCACCTGGAAATTTGGAACCTTATTTTTTAATGTTTTTGTTTTCTGAGGGATAATTTTCTGGGTATAATTTCGATCAATCACAAAATCAAAAGTAGGCGCCCAATAAAATTGATTTGGACTCTTACAGCCTGTGAAATCGGCATCAAATTCAGCTTTAAAAGTTACATAAGCAGCAGTAGGATTTCCCTTTTGATCATAGATAATTGAATCAGTTTTCACATTGGAATTCAAAGGATACAAATTGCTCCATCCAATGCATTCAATGCCATTTCCCAATCCAAAATGGATGTTCGGCCTTGCAATGTCCCACCCGAAATCCATCACGGATCTTCTGAAATAAGGAGAAATTTTAACGAGTCCATCGTATTTCAATTGTCCTTCTATCCCTCCATAAAATAACTTTTGAATTGAATCAGATGGCTCCTCATTGTCTGCGGTAAAACGTTCATTATCTAATCTTTGCATCGTTAACCCATGTGTCATTTGCGACATAAAGCCAACAAATATTGTATCCAGGCCATCCCCTCTTAAAAAAGGCGTGATGTCAACCGTTTGATCGATAAACGTTTGACCATAAGTTGGGTTTACAATATTCAATTTATGTTCATTGATATAGACCTCAACTTCTGCACATTCCAAACGATTCAAACGAAGTTTATAATGCTGGTAAAATCCATTGGAAATTTTAACCGAATCGAACAAGGGTGCCTTCAAAAACCAAGTACTCCAAGGAATTGACCAAGGATTGTAATAAGGGTCTTCACCTGGTTTTCGGTATTCCAACTGAATCCAATCGGCAAAATTTGAAAGTAAGTTTGAGTTTTTTACTTGGGTCCAACGGCCATCTAATTGTTTCGGCAAATATTTGCGGATAAATGGCTGATTGCTCAGTTTATCTGTTGAACGCATGATTTGCCAATTCGTGACCTGATGCGCATTCAATTGAGCATTTAATTTATAGCAGAAAGTAACTAAAATGAACAAGCACATTCCATGCTTCTTCACATTATTCACCTCCTTTAGAAATTTACATACAAGATTAAACCATTTCATAAGCCCAGCGATTAACGTTTAATTTCAGCAATAAAAGGCGGGTTCACAAGAATTTCATCGATGAAAATAAACGCAGTTCCACCAAAAGGAAATCCTTGATGCCAGGGTGGCAAAGCTCCATAATTCTTGGCTTTTACTTTAATAAATCGAGCTTCTTGTGCTTTGATTTCCAAATTCAACGGAACAACGGTGGTTTCGAGAATTGTATCCGGGAAAAATCTTCCCATTTTAGCAACGGATGTAAAATCGACTCCATTTTTAGAAACCAAATATTCTACTTCTGTTGGCATTAAGATCCATGCTCTTGTATCTTGTAAAAACCTTGCTCCTATTGAGTTCAAAGTTATTGGCTTACCCAAATCAATAACCGCATCAAAATCTTGATTTTGGTAACCTTGCCAATCTCCTGAACGCCATTCCTCAGAACCTAGAATCCCATTCACAAGGGCATCGTCGCCACCTCCAGAATATTGTTTATTGTATGCCCCTTTGATTGAAACGACTTTATATTGATTTTCTTTTTTGGTAAAAATTGCCACAGAACTAGATTCTACGGCACTTATTACAGATGCTTTTACTTCGCAATTTCCACTGATTTCCAAATTCCAAACTTCTCCTTGATGCATCATTCTCTCAGAATGAACCACCCCTTCAATGTTTGAATATTTAATATCAACTGCAAATTTCAATGGTTTTTTAGAACCCGGGTAAAACGATAGATCACTGGGAACAACGGTAATTTTATGTGTTGCAGAAGTAAAAATTCTATCGCCCACAATTGTTGGAACTGGGATAGAAAATTGCGCATTTGAACTTTTCGAAGACTGCGCAAATTTTGCAACTGTAGGATCTTGAATTATATTAAAACTCAAATCACCCTCAAACAATTTTTCGTGGTTAAAGAATAACGAATATGAATGCTTCGAAGTGTCGTTTTCATTTTTCAAACCATAAAGATTTGTTGCATACAACCCTGGCTTTGTATTGATTGTCAACTTTTTAGACATTCCATTCTCTGTACGAACATCCATCTGAATATTGTCAAAAAATGGCACTCCAACAGCATATTCATTGTTGCCCGGTGTTACTGGATAAAACCCTAAAGCAGACATTACAGCCCAAGCACTCATTTGACCACAATCTTCGTTTCCAATTAAACCATCGGGCGAATCTTTGTAGAATTCACGCCAAATTTTACGCACCAAACGCTGTGTTTTCAATGGCTGATTGCAATAATTATACAAATAAACCATATGGTGACTTGGTTCATTTCCATGCGCATATTGCCCGATTAAACCTGAAATATCTGATTGCTCGCGCCCTGTAGTTTTAGAGGTTGTACCAAACAAGGTATCCAATTGTCTTTCAAGACCTTGATCTCCACCCAAGTATCTTTTCCAAAGGTCTATTTGATGAGGGACATAGAAGCTATACTGAAATGAATTTGCCTCTGTAAAATGATTGTTTACCTCACGTGGTTCAAAAGGAGAAAGCCATTCTCCGTTCACTTTTGGACGCATATATTTGGTTTTAGGATCTAAATAATGTTGCCAGCGATTGCTTCTACGCATCATTTCATTGTATACGTCATTCCATTTTGCGAGATCTATTTTTTGTTCCAATTTATATTTTTCAATCACTTTGGCAATGCACCAATCGTTGTAGGCATATTCTAAACTTTTCGAAACCGATTCTGATTCTGATTTAACATCGATGTAATCATTTTTAAACATCGACTTTTCCAATTTCCCTTGGTGATTCACCTTCATGAAATAACTATCTTCCTTTCTATTAGAGCTGTGAATCATGGCTTCTAAGGCCAAATCGACATCAATATTTTCAATGCCTTTCATAAGTGCATCGGCAATGACAGAAACACTATGGTAACCAATCATACAATCTGTTTCACATGAACCCAATTCCCAAACGGGCAAGCGTCCCCCCTGAACATATTGCAATAAAAAGGTATTGATAAAATCGGAAGTTCTTTTTCGATCGATAATTGTCAAAAGGGGATGCAACGCCCTGTAGGTATCCCAAAGCGAAAACACTGAGTAATAAGGGCGTGTTCCTTGATGAATTTGTTGGTCACGGCCTCTGTACTTGTTATCTTCATCTGAAGCCAAACTCGGATGAATCATGCAATGATAAAGTGCAGTATAAAACTTTCTAAAATCTTCTCTTTTGTTGCCAATAGAACTATGAGTATTGACTACATTAATTTGTCCCAATTCTTTATTCCAAGCATTCTCTACTTCATATTTAATTGAATGGAAAGGAAATTTAATGTAATTGACCCCATTGGAATTCTTGCCAATCACTTTTGTTCTCAAATTCAATTCAGCGCCTTGTAAAGACGTAAATGAAATTCCAACATAAGCCTCTAAAACCAACTTTCTTTTGGTAGAATCATTCAATTGTCCAAAATATAATATTGCAACCGATTTGTTTTCATTGTATTGAACCGACAATATTTTCTGAGAAAAATAACTGTAAAAAAACACAGATTGGTCGTTTGCCCAAGCCTTACTTCTTCTATATCCCTTAACAACATTGCCACCTGTTTCAACCTCGAGTTGATGTCCCAATAAATAATCACGGTGTTTTAAATCAATGATCACAAAAACACTATCATTTGTTTGGTTGGTTGACTTTTTAAACGTGTATTTATGCGCACCAACACGTTGATGTGCCGTCAATTCAACATTCACATTATGATCTAACAATGAATTTGAATAATAACCAGGTCTCGCATATTCCGAAGCATGAGAAAAACGAGAACGATATTTCAGAGGGTTAAAGGTAGAATTCCCAACCTTGGGTTGAAAAAGCACATCGCCATAATCTGAAACACCGGTTCCACTCAAATGGGTATGCGAAAACCCGTAAATAAAAGTATCGTCGTAATAGTAGCCACCGCAACCGTCCCAAGAAGCATCAGTTCTAGTATCTGGACTTAGCTGAACCATCCCAAAAGGCCAAACGGCACCAGGAAATGTATGTCCATGACCACCCGTACCAACCATAGGATTTACAAAATCCGTATAAGTAATTCCATTTATATTTCCCTGATACCCCTTTCCATATCCATCATCACTAGCGATCATACCTACATCTGGAGAACCTCTTTCCAAGATTTCTTCAACAGGAGGATGCTCTGACTCCATTACAGTTGGAATTATAGTTGGAGCAATAAACTTTATCGTTTTAGGAGATTTTTTAGATTTCGGTTTAGCCGGTGCTATTTTCGGATTGGGTTGTGATGTTGTTTTCTTCTGAGCAATAGCCAATGATGGCATTGAAAAGAGAATATACGAAAAAAGAGTCAAAATTCCAAATCTGGAGAATACGTTACGCATCATATAAATTACGAATATAAACAAAAAAGGGGCTGGTAAACCAGCCCCTGATATAAACTCTTAAATGATTGATTAATCTTTACAATTCACTGTTAAAATGGCACGACGGTCGATGTCGTTCACTTTAGAAAAAGCCGGTTGATCAGTTGCAACAGTGACTTCACCTTTATATCCTAAAACATTCACAATGAAATTCTTCACAGCGTTAGCTCTATCAGCACGCAATTTATCGTTTACTTTTTTACTTCCTGATTTATCGGCAGAAGCAAAAATTGAAACTGTAAAATTATAATGCGTAGCTCCCTGATCCATTGCAGATTTCCAACGGTACAACTCTTGCATTGCGTTTGCGGTTAAATTAGCAGAACCTAAATCGAAGAAAACAACAGAGGTATTTGATCTTTCAAATTCCATTTTAGATTCCTTTTCCATGGCTTCCAACTCACTCAACCCTTTTTCGAGTTCCGCAACCATTGCGCGTGCTTTTGAATTATCGGCATCCAATGCTTGAATTTTTTCAGTATGTTCAGCAACGGTTTTATTTAAGTTAGAATTATCAGTCACTGGGGCCGCATTCTTTCGAATCAAATCTGTCGTTTGATTAGACACAAAACCAGACAATTTAGACTTGTTGTATGCTTCCTGAGAACTAATACAACTTGTTAAAAATAAAGCACCTACAAAAAATGGTGCAACCTTCGCGAATAATTGAGTCTTCATGATCTATATAATTGTTTGCAAAAATAACGTTTCAAGGGATGTGTATATTTATAAAAATCGACGAACAGCATACAATGTCCAACGAAATACACACATTTAATCTATTTCTGAGAATTCAACATATCTAAGGCAACATCAACAATCATATCTTCTTGCCCGCCAACCATTTTACGATTTCCCAATTCCTCCAAAATACTCCTTGTGTCTATACCATATCTTTGACCTGCCTTTTCAGCATGCAATAAGAAACTTGAATATACACCAGCATAGCCTAACGACAAAGTTTCTCGATCAACTCTAACAGGGCGAACTTGCAATGGTCTAATTAAATCATCGGCAGCATCCATCAAGGCATACAAATCACAACCGTGTTCTGCATCCATTTTATTCAATACGGCAATTAACACTTCCAACGGGGCATTTCCAGCACCGGCGCCCATCCCTGCCAAAGAAGCATCAAGTCTATTGGCCCCATGTTGCATAGCAACAATGGTATTTGCAACGCCTAAACTTAAATTGTGGTGACAATGAATTCCCACCTCTGTTTCGGCATTCAAAATATCTTTAAATGCTTTTACCCTATCGGCAACGCCATCCATAAGCAATGCACCCGCTGAATCGGTCACATACACACAGTCTGCGCCATAACTTTCCATCAATTTTGCTTGTTTTGCCAAATTGATTGGATCGTTCATATGCGACATCATTAAAAAGCCGCCAACATCCATTCCAAGGTCTTTTGCCGCAGCAATATGCTGAGCTGCAATATCGGCCTCTGTGCAATGTGTAGCCACACGAACAGATTCAACACCAAGAGCCCTTGCACGCTTCAAATCATCAATGGTTCCAATTCCAGGCAGCAACAAAGTTGTGAGTTTTGCATGTTTAAGATTTGAAGCCACTGTTTCTAGCCATTCCCAATCGGTATGTGCGCCAAAACCATAGTTAAAACTTCCACCTGCCAATCCATCGCCATGAGCCACTTCAATGGCATCCACTTTCGCATTGTCTAATGCTATTGCAATGTTCAACATTTGCTCTTTGCTATATTGATGTCGAATGGCATGTTGTCCATCCCTCAATGTAACATCTTGTATATAAAGCTTTTTCATCAAATTGTTTCTCCCTTCATATTCGCTGCCATTCTTTCAGCAGTGGCTAAGGCCGCACTTGTCATAATATCTAAATTACCCGCGTATTCTGGCAAATAATGCCCCGCACCCCTCACTTGCAACAACACCATGGTTTTTAGACCATGCACGTGACCAAGTCCCTCAACAAAAACTGGATTTTCTTTCGGAATCACTTCAAATTGAACCTCTTGGTGCAATTGATATCCTGGCACATATTTTTGAACTTCGGCAACCATCTCGTGGATGCTCTTGATGATATCTTCTTGGCTTGCCATATCGCTGAGGGTAAACACGGTATCGCGCATAACCAGTGGCGGTTCAGCAGGATTCAACACAATAATTGCCTTTCCTTTGGTTGCACCACCCACTTTTTCAATGGCATGGGCAGTGGTTTCAGTGAACTCATCGATATTCGCACGGGTTCCAGGACCAGCCGATTTAGAAGCAATTGAAGCCACAATTTCACCATAGTGAACTTTTGCAACCCTCGAAACCGCTGCAATCATTGGAATGGTTGCCTGTCCGCCACATGTTACCATGTTCACATTTGGAACATCATGTAAATCGGCAAAGTTCACCGGTGGCACCAAAAAAGGACCAATGGCCGCTGGGGTCAAGTCAATCACCCTTTTATTTGGAAATTTGCTAATTTTTTCGTAATTTACGAGATGGGCCTTTGCAGATGTGGCATCGAAAATAAAATCGATTTCGCCCCAATTCTCCATATTCAAAAGGCCATCAATGCCTTCATGAGTTATTGGCACACCCATCCTTTGTGCCCTTGCCAATCCATCAGATTCAGGATCTATCCCCACAAAAGCACCCATTTCTAAATGCTTCCCAGTTCTCAATATTTTAATCATTAAATCGGTTCCAATATTTCCAGAACCAATAATGGCAGCTTTAAATTTCTTTGTCATTTATTCAGTCATTTTAAATGAAACATTTCCGAATCCTTCAATATGTGCAACAAAATAATCGCCAGCAACAGCGGCGCTCATAGGACCCAAAGCACCTGAAAGAATGATATCTCCACTTTGCAACGGGGTACCCAAATTGCTCATTGTATTCGCCAACCAAACTACAGCAGCCACTGGTGAACCCATGCAAGCCGCCCCACTTCCCTCAGAAACAACTTCATTGTTTTTCATGAGGGACATTTTACAACCAACCATGTCAACATCTGTTGGATTATACTTTTCATCGCCCAATACAAAATGACTTGCAGAAGCATTATCGGCAACAGTATCGGTGATGCGAATATTCCAATTTTCAACCCTAGAACCAACAATTTCAATGGCACCACAAACATATTCAGTGGCATTTAAAATGTCTGATTCTGTGTAATTAGAATTGGGAAGATCAGACTTTAATACGAAGGCAATTTCTGCTTCGGCTTTTGGCTGAAGAATTTCTTTAATGGAAATTTCACCACCATTTTGAACTTGTGTATCGGCAAATAAAATTCCAAAATCGGGTTGATCAACACCCAACTGTTTTTGAACAGCAAGAGATGTCAAACCAATTTTAGCACCAACTCGAGTTGCTCCATTTTGCAAACGAAAATCCACGTTTACTTTTTGAATGGCATACGCAGTTTCAATATCGCTTTCACCAATTAGTTCGCGAATTGGCGAACAAGGAAGGTAATTTTGCTGTGCATTTCTTAATTGCGCAGCAGCCTCATTTATGTTATCTTGTTGCATCATAAAACGCTTCAAAGGTACATCTGTAAAGATGAAATTTGATGGTAAAAATAAATGCACTTTCTTTGCAATTATGAAAACCATTGAGAAAATTGCAGAAGAGATTCATTTGGCTGCTATCAACGCAAATGAAATTGAACAAATTAGCTTAAGCCACACAATCTCATTGTCAGACGCTTACAACATTCAAGAACTTGCAATTCAACACCGTTTCAGCGAAGGTGAAACGTTAATTGGACTTAAAATGGGATTTACCTCAGAGGCGAAAATGAAGCAAATGGGTGTACACGATATGATTTGGGGTCGATTAACAAGCTCAATGCTGATTCTAAATCACGGAAAAACAAACTTTTCTAAATACATACATCCAAGGGTTGAACCTGAAATTTGCTTTATGATTTCGAGGGACATTGAAGGCGTTTTAGATGAAAATCAAGTTAAGGATTACGTAAGTGGCGTGGCGGGTGCAATTGAAATCATCGATTCACGTTACAAGAATTTTAAATTCTCATTGGAAGATGTGATTGCCGACAATTGTTCATCAATTGGATTTGTGGTTGGTGATTGGTTTCCAGTGAATACGCCAATTGGCGATTTAAAAATTGATTTACTCATTGATGGCGAAGTGGTTGAAACAGGTAATTCAAATGACATTTTAGGTGATCCATGGAAATCTTTAGCAGCTGCAACCCGTTTGGCGCATCAATACAACCAACCCATCAAAGCAGGCATGTACATCATGGCTGGTGCAGCAACTTCTGCAGCTTTTATCAAACCCAATCAGACAATTTCAACAAAAATTGAAAGTTTAGGATCTGTAAATTTTGAAGTTACAGAATAAAAAATTGACTATCACATTACATTGAAGTAAGCCTAAGAAAACATAGGCTTCATTTTTACTTCAATCAATAATGATTTAATAAGAATATGCTTTTATCATCGATAAATGGCAACTGCACATTTGCATTGTCATTTATCGATGAATCGAAAAAACTTCCTTGCAACAATTGGATTAACAGCGGCGTCTGGTTTAATCACAGAAATTCAGGCTAAAATACCTACTGCAAATGTGCCAAAACGCAAACGCGTTTTAAGAGTTGCACATCTTACCGACATTCATGTTCACAACGAGAAAATTTCGATGAAAGGATTTGAAAAAGCATTGTGTGCAGTGAATGATTTGAAAGACAAAGTCGATTTTATTGTTAATGGCGGTGACGCCATCATGAATGCCGTTGCATTGAGTAAATCTAAAGTAAAATCTCAATGGAGTGCATTTCATTCTGTATTAAACCACAATAACAGTTTACCAATTCATCATTGCATTGGAAATCACGATTTATTTGGTTGGGCCATACCGGGAACAAATAAAGATGATGGAAAATTATGGGCTTGCGAAGAATACCAAATGAACAAAAAATACTATTCTATAAAAAAAGACAATTGGAAAATGATTGTTTTAGATAGTATTCATATGAGAAATACAATACCAGGGTATTATGGGAAATTAGATGATGAGCAACTCAGTTGGTTACAAAGTGAACTCACAAATACGAATAAAAATGATTTTATCTTCGTAGTGTCTCACATACCCATTATCTCAATTTGTAGCATGTTTGACAATATTAAGCATGATAAAAACAATTGGTTTGTTCCCGACAATGCACTACACGCCGATTCTCATATTTTAAAAGACTTATTTCACTTAAATGGAAATGAAAAAGCCTGCTTGAGTGGACATATCCATTTAATTGACCATGTAAATTATTTAGGCACTGACTATTATTGCAATGGTGCAGTTTCTGGTGGATGGTGGAAAGGTGAATATCAGCAATTTCCGCCTGCATTTATTGTGATGAACTTTTATGATGATGGAACTTCAGAAAGAGAAATCTATCATTATCAATGGAATTAAGCAGAATTTTGCAGTGAATTTAAACAATTAACCAAAGGTTATTTTTAAAAAATCTCTTACTTTCATCTGTTAAAATTTTGAAGTTCACTACATTTTAACCTAATTTAGCAGGATGCTTAGTGACATAGAAATTGCACAACAGGCTAATTTAAAGCCTATCACGCAAATCGCCGAAGAAATTGGTGTAGATCATAACAGCCTTGAGCCTTATGGT
>CAIRMY010000048.1 GCA_903879775.1 uncultured Bacteroidota bacterium | reverse complement strand
GTTGTATCAACCACCGGAATAAAAATTAACCCAACTTCAATCGCTGCCGCGATTACGACGTTGTTTGCTAATGTGCCAAAACCAGGTTTTTGTCTAAGTGGAATCCAAAGCAGAAGTACAAGCACTGAAACTAGAAATGTTGATTCACCAATATTTAAAACAGTATGGATTGATATTCCCTCAGAAAGAACTACCCAAGGTGAGTTGCCAAGTCCAGTTACAACTAAGAACGCTTCACCAATTCCGAAAATTGTAAGACCGAACAAAAGAATTGCAAGCCTTTGAATATGGTGCTTTCCGGTACCAAGTGACCAAGTTGAATCAGCTCGCCATGGGGTATTTGGAATTGTTCTTGATGGACGAAGCATATTTACGAATCTTTTGTATAGATTATCGCCGTTTGATGACATGCTCACTGCTAAACTCTATCTCACAACAACTATCGATTGGGTTATCTTGAGTTTTACCTATGATCAGGCAGTAATTCTCGGATTCATTCAGGGGATTACAGAATTGTTTCCAATCTCAAGCCTGGGACATGCAATCTTGATACCCGCATGGATAGGGGGATCATTCAGAGAATTTATCATCGAGGAAAATCAAGCATATTTGTTAATCACTATCGCCATGCACCTTGCGAGCTCAGTTGCATTATTTATCGTATTCAGAAAACGGTGGGTCGGTTTAATCGGCGGAAGTTTTAGAGCCCTAAAATCGAAAAATTTCCAATCAACTCCTTTTAGAGTTCTTGGTTACATTGTAATTGCGACAATCCCAGTCGGAATTCTCGGAATTGTTTTTGGTGATTATTTTCAAAGTATTTTTGGTAAACCGCAATACTCAGCAGCTTTTCTAGCAATCAATGGTTTGTTATTAATTACTGCTGAAAGATTATCTCGACGCGATGTTGCTCATGAGTACCATGATTCAGACGCAGAGATTGACCACCGCGTTGATGCTAAAAGTGCAGTGGTAATTGGCTTTGGCCAAAGTTTGGCACTATTTGCAGGGATTAGCAGATTCGGCATAACTATGAGTGCCGGATTACTCCGCAAACTAAACCACTCGGTTGCTTCTGATTTTGCGTTCTTGCTTTCACTACCAGTAATTGTTGGTGCTTCAATTTTGAAATTACCAGAACTATTCACCAGTGACGCTAATCAGTGGCTTGGCCAAATCCTAGTCGGATCGTTGGTTTCATTTGTAGCAACATATTTTAGCGTTTCTTTTTTGGTGCGATGGTTTAAGACCAAAACTCTTTATCCATTTGCAATTTACTGTCTAGCTTTTGGAATTGCTTCGTTTGTTAGGTTTGTCTGATGTTCCCAGGATTTGGAACGGTTTTAAATATATTGACTATTGTTATTGGTGGAACTCTTGGTGTATTTATTGGTGGAAGAATAAGTGAAAAGTTAAGAAATTTAATAACCGATGTATTGGGCTGTGTAACAATTATTTCTGCAGCTGATGCCTTGTCGGCTTATTGGGATCAAGATTTACAAGATTCCATGCCTAAGGGTTGGGTAATTTTAGTTGTTGTTTTTTCATTGTTGGCCGGAGCAGTGTTTGGTTCTTTGCTTCGTATCGAAGATCGACTCGAAGATTTTGGGTCTAATTTGAAAAATAGGTTTAGTAAGGATGGTGGATCTAATTTTGTCGAAGGTTTCGTTTCTGCTTCATTAATTTTTGCAATTGGCCCGCTAGCAATTCTTGGTAGCATCTCTGATGGTATGGGAACTGGGATTGATCAGTTAGTTTTAAAAAGCACCTTGGATGGTTTTACATCTCTTGCATTTGCTGCCTCGCTAGGTTGGGGTGTAGCGCTTTCTAGTTTGCCAGTGGGAATTTACCAATTTGCGTGGACGGCGGTTGGTTTGTTCTTAGGTTCGATATTGGCTGATTACCAAGTTGCTGCAATGACAGCGGTGGGAGGCATTTTGTTAGTAGGAATTGCCCTTAGGTTGCTTAAGATTAAGCAGATAGCTGTTGGTAACTTGCTTCCGGCACTTGCACTAGCGCCATTGTTAGCACTAGTAGCTCATCAATTTGTTTAGAAAGTTTTAGCGTCAATCACAAATCGGTACTTAACATCACTTGCAACTGTTCGATCGTATGCTTTATTGATGTAATCAGATTTAATAACCTCAACATCACTGACAATGTTTTTCTGGCCACAGAAGTTCAGCATTTCTTGGAGCTGAGCAATTCCACCAATCATTGATCCAGCGAGTGATCTTCTCTGGCCAAGTAACGTGCCTGCATTTATTGAATATGGCTTACCAGGTAGGCCGATCACAACCAAAGTTCCGTCTAGTTTTAATAGTTGCAAGTATGGTTCAAGATCTAGGTCAGCTGATACGGTATTTAGAATTAAGTCATATGATTTGTTAAGTTTTTCTAGGCTCTTAATATCTTTTGTTACTACAAAATGGTCGGCACCCATTGCTTTAGCATCTGATTCTTTTTCAGGAGAGTGAGAAAAAACTGTTGTCTCTGCTCCTAATGCGTGAGCAAATTTAAGTCCCATATGACCAAGTCCGCCTAAGCCCATGATGCCGACTTTTTTACCAGGGCCAGCATTCCAATTCTTAAGTGGTGAATAGAGAGTGATGCCGGCACACATAAGCGGTGCTACTCCGGCAAGATCAAGATTTGCTGGAACATGAACTGCATAATCCTCATCAATCACAAATTTATCTGAATATCCACCCATCGCAACTGTTTTTCCATC
>CAIRMY010000047.1 GCA_903879775.1 uncultured Bacteroidota bacterium | reverse complement strand
ATATTCCATTTACCGCCCAAAGCTATCCCAGCGCCAACACCAATGCCGGCTTTAGCTTGAGGTTCACGTTGGCACAGTAATTTTTTTACTTTCTTTTTTTTAAAAAGGCATCATATTTTCCAATTTTGATTTTATTTTAGCGTCAGATAGAATGAAGGATTTGGGAATTTAGAGCAAATATTCATTCTACTTCCATGAAAAAGAATTAGAGATCGATGATGTTCCAAAATCCATTTGCTTGGAGAAATTGGCCTGTACCTTTGTTGTACTTCCCCCTAACCATTTATATTTTTTCCATTGGTTTCTTTCGAACTCGTCGACTGTTTTATTTTTCTGCAGCTAATCCTAAAATCAGTTTAGGTGGATTTGCAGGTGACTCAAAAAGTCATATTTTAGAACATATTCCTGCTGCTTATAAACCGAAATCCATTTTTGTTTCCCAAATCAATTCTTTGGAAGAAGTAATTATTCAGATGCAAAATGCTGGAGTTTGTTTTCCAATAATCGCAAAACCCGATTTAGGGGAAAGTGGCTTTTTGGTAAAAAAAATAACCAATGAAACAGAGTTGAGTAAATACTTCCATCAACATCAAATGGATTTCATTATTCAAGAGTTCATTGCCGCCCCTTTGGAACTGAGCGTACTCATTCATACCTACCAAGGGAAATTAAACATTCTAAGTATTACTGAACGAGAACATTTCCATGTCATTGGAGATGGGAACAGTACTTTAAGGTCATTAATTTTGAAAAAATCTCAAGGGTATTCAAAATTCAAGAATATCTCAAAAAATCCAGAAATTGATTTAAACATCGTTCCGGCAATCCATGAAAAGGTATTTCCAAATTCCATCGGGAATTGGGATTATGGTGCCACATATCGGGAGCGGAACAACCTCATTAGCGAAAAAGTGATTCGCATTTTTCAGGATTTAAATGCTCAAATTAACTTGTTTGAGTTTGGTAGATATGACTTGAAGTGTCGGGATTCATCATCATTTGAGACCGGTTCTTTTAAAATTTTGGAAATAAATGGAGTAAAAGGAGAACCAATCCACATTTATGATTCAAAATACACCTTACTCCAGGCATATTTCGAAATTTTCAAACAGTGGGAAATAATTCTTCAAATCAGCAAATCAAACATAAAAAACGGCTGGGAGGTTCCTAGACCAATGAAATGCTTTCAAATTTTAAAAAGACACGTACAAACAAAAAAGGAATCAATAAAACCAAGAAAAAATCATGAACAAAATTAAATTTACCCGAGATGAGGGTACCGTTTTCTACAAAGAGTTGATCGAACGATTAGATGTTTATTTTAAACAAGAAGGAATTGCCAAAACGGGGAATTCTACCATGTATTTCAAAATCTTCCTTTATTTCGGAATGGATATTTTGTTTTACCTTCTCATGATCAACAGTTCCCACCTTTGGGAATTCTACCTTTATTATTTATTGATGGGACTATCCGTTTTACTAACTGCATTCAATGTATCTCATGATGCTGCCCATGGTGTAGCGGTAAAAAGCAAATTTTGGAATCGGTTTTTGTTTTCTCTTAGTTTCAATTTACAGGGAAACAATGCCTATGTATGGGGAAAAAACCACAATGAATCTCATCATTTGTATACCAATATCGAGGGTAGCGACATCGACGTTCTGAATAATCCAGTTTTCAGAATGTTAGAAACGCAACCGATCAAATGGTTTCATCGATACCAATTCATTTATGCTCCATTTTTGTATTTGCTTTACTCCTTGAATTGGTTTTTCTTTCGCGAAACACTGATGCTTTTTAATTTTTCAAGTCGAACCATTCGAATTGAAATCCCTCCCGTTGAAGTTGTAAAACTTGTCTTATTCAAAGTACTTTACATCGGGTATATGATTATTCTACCTTGCTATTTACTTCCATTTGGTTGGGAGGCTGTTGTTATTGCTTTCATTCTCAACCACTTCATGGTCTCCATTATTTTTGTCTCTGTGCTTGGCGTTTCTCACTTATCAGATTTGGTAAAACATCCTCATCCCGATGAACAAAATAAAATCCCCATGAGTTGGCCAAAGCTTCAAATGTGCACCTCCATTGATTACAATTCGGATAGCTTATTTTGCAATTGGACTCTTGGTGGATTTAACGCTCATGCCTTGCATCATTTACTGCCCAATATTTGTCACGTTCATTACGTGAAAATTCTTCCCATTTTTAGAGAACTAGCTCAAAAACACGGAATCCAATACTTAGAAATGACATTCACAGAGGCCATGAAATCACATTTCAGGTTTTTAAAAAAAATGGGACAAGAAAAAAATCCAATGGTCAACGACTTAACCTATTCATCCTATGAAAGATAAACATCTTCACATTCCGAAGGATAGTGAACTTCTTCGGACAATTTATAGAATGGCAGACGAAGGGATGAATTTCCATAGCCCAACATTTAAAAACAAGTTATTGCTAAAGTTCATTTTTTATTTAGGCACTACCATCATTTTTTACACCCTACTCTATTTTTCTACTTCTTTCTTGGAATTACTTTTGTTTTATGTAGGATTTGGATTTTCTTCACTTTTGTTTGCATTCAATTTTGCTCATGATTTATCGCATAACACCGTGTTTAAAAGCAAAAAGCTGAATAACTTTTATTTCATCGTTATTTATACTCTTCTTGGCGCACACGGTGAAGCATGGAAACATCGACATGTTCACTCGCACCATTATGCTCCTAATGTAAAAGATTATGATTCTGATCT
>CAIRMY010000046.1 GCA_903879775.1 uncultured Bacteroidota bacterium | reverse complement strand
TCAAGCCGATTTCACCATTGCCTCAAAAAATATATTATCGGCCCAATTCAATGTAAAAAGTTTAATGGCCAGGGTCGAAGAAGGATCAAAAAACCTCGGTAGAACCAGCATTTATGCTCCTACATCGGGAATTGTAACCCAATTGAACAATGAAAAGGGAGAACGGGTGGTGGGAACTGCGCAAATGGCCGGAACTGAAATCATGCGCATCAGTAATTTAAACATCATGGAAGTTCAGGTGAACATCAATGAAAACGATATTGTTAGGGTGCATAAAGGCGATAGTGCCGACATTAAAGTGGATGCCTACACCGACAGGGTTTTCAAAGGAATTGTCACAGAAATTGCAAATTCTGCAAAATTCAATGTGGCCACCAACATGAATGAACAAGTCACAAATTATACTGTGAAAGTGAGATTGCTACAAAGCAGTTATAGAGACCTCATCACTGCAAAATCAACCCAGGCATTTTTTCCAGGAATGACGGCGTCGGTTGACATCAAATCGGTTACAAAAACAAATGTATTGTCGATTCCAATTTCATCGTTAACAACCAGGAACCCTGAGATTCAAAAAGATGGCGACAAACCGCAGAAAAAAGAGACAACCGTAAGCACTTGGGTTTTCTTAAATAACAACGGTATTGCAAAGGCAGTTAAGGTAAAAACGGGCATTCAAGACATTGATTACTTTGAAGTTCTTGAGGGACTTAAACCGGGAGATGAAGTCATTTCTGAACCTGCAATGGCCATTGCAAAAACCTTAAACAATGGCGATAAGGTAAAAAAGAAGTAAATGTTTATGAGGTTTAGATAGTTTATGAGGTTTATAACAATTCGTTTTCATAAACCCTTATAAACCTTTATAAACCCTTATAAACTTTTATAAAGAACATTTCCCAAACCACCGATACCTATTTTTTGCAACCCATTTATACACAGAATCTCTGATAAATTTTGGGATTATTTTAAAAACATAGAGAAGTTTGAAAGGGAAAGGCAATTCCTTTAGGATCATCAAGACAGCAGTTGACTGGATAAACACTTGTTGCTCATTTAAATACACGATAGAATCTGGCAATTGTTGTAAAAAGTGCGGAGATAACATTTTCGCAGCAAATTCAGACTGCAACGAATGGATTTGAAAAACCTTCTTTTTGTCGTGTTTCTTTAAAAACCGCACACTGGAGTTGCACAAATTACAAACTCCATCAAAAAACACAACTTTCATGTCATTTTTTTTTAATGCTTATGAGGTTTAGATAGTTTATGAGGTTTATAACAATCGGTTGAACGTTCCATAAACCCTTATAAACCCTTATAAACCTTTATAAACCTTTTACTATTGCAATTCAATTTGAGCGTTCAAAGCTATTGCCAAGCAACCAAGAACCGCAAGGGAGTAGATTTTTCTTAACATTATGCAAAGATAATAGAAAGGTTAGAGGATTAGAAAGGTTAGAATGATTAGAGGGATTAAAAAGATCAGAAAGATTATAAACAAAACTTTATAAATCTTTAGCCAATCTGAATCCTACGAAACTGCCTTTATACTTTGGCTCAAAATAAATTCTACTTCCACTTCTACATCTAAACGCATCGGTCATATAACTACCTCCACGCAACACTTTAGCAGACCCAGTTGCGGGACCTTTAGGATTCCTAAATAAAGTGTCGGTAACTGGTCCATTAGGAAATGACCAATAATAGTCGAACCAATCATTGCACCATTCCATCACGTTGCCATGCATATCATATAGCCCAAAAGCATTTGGAGCATAACTGCCAACAGGCACTGTTTTGTCTAATTTAATTCCAATTGGATTTTTCAAGTAAGAAATTGTTCCATCAAAATTAGCTTGGTTGGTATTTAGGGAATCGCCAGTATTGAAAGGAAAACAATTTCGTGGAAGTGCATAATAATTTTTGATTCCATTTTTACTCCCCAATAGTAAACCCCTACAAGCATATTCCCATTCAGCCTCTGTGGGTAATCGGCAACCCATAAATTTTGCATAATCAAGGGCATCGTAATAGCTCACGTTGATTACAGGTCGTTTTCCTCTACCAAAACCATTGTCATCGGGTTTGGTTCGGTTTGTTTTTTCACAGAAATAATCGTATTGATCGAAGGTCACTTCATATTTACTTACACAAAAACCATCCAAAATAACAGGATGCTGAGCTTCTACAGATATGCTCCAATTTGGATATGAACTGCCAAATTCATCTTGATAACTACCCATATAAAAAGTATCGGTTTCTAAACTAATCCATTCAATTTCGGTTTGCTTTAAAGCGGTATCTTTATCTTTAGGTGTATCTGAATCCTCTTTTTGACAAGAGAACAACATGCTCACTAAGGAAATCATTAAAAGGGCAGATTGCAAGTACATTTTTTTCATCTTAAATTGATTTAAGTTAAACATTAATTAACAGTAACAATGATAAAAATATTAATTTCAAATACCATTAAATTATTTTATTATGACAATAAATTTACACGAAATACTTTTAGGTATTTAGTGTTTATTGTTTAAAATTTAAGGTTGCTTTAAGTTTCACATAACCCATTATAAACCAACCCATTAATCTTTCTACTTTTTCTAACCTTTAATTAAAAATATCTATTTGATTCATGGAAGATCATTTATTTCACAACCAGTTTCATGGTGCGGGTTTCATTTGTTTCGATGTTTCGACCTTTAACAAAATAAATTCCTGGAGATAACCGACCAATATCAAACAATTCACTTT
>CAIRMY010000045.1 GCA_903879775.1 uncultured Bacteroidota bacterium | reverse complement strand
GCAGCTTCTCCTTCAGTCCGAATTAAATTAGTAGAACATTCAGGGCAATTTTGAATAAATTTTACTGGAATTGCCAATGGGTGCCTTTTTGTAACATCTACAGCTGTAATTTTAGGGATAATTTCGCCCCCTTTTTCTACAAAAACTACATCGTTTTCATGCAAATCAAGACTCTGAATTACATCTGAGTTATGAAGTGAGGCTCTTTTTACAATGGTTCCGGCAATTAAAACAGGTTCTAAATTTGCTACCGGTGTAACTGCTCCTGTTCGTCCAACCTGATAGGTAATGTTCAGCAATTTTGTAGTTGCTGTTTCGGTTTGAAATTTATAGGCAATGGCCCAACGTGGTGTTTTTGCAGTGAACCCCAATTCTTCTTGGAGGTTTTTGTTGTTCACTTTGATCACCACTCCGTCGGTATCGAACGACAATTCATGTCGTTTTTCATCCCAAACGTTTAAAAATGCCAAAACGTGATCAATGCCATTGCAAACTTTTGAGGTATCTGCAATTTTAATTCCCCAGCTTGCCGCAGTATCGAGCGACTCAGAATGGGTGGCAAAAAGTCCCTCATCCTCCAATAAATAATACAAATAAATGTCTAAAGGTCGTTTCGCAACTTCATTGGGGTCTTTGATTTTGAGGGATCCTGAAGCCACGTTTCTAGGATTGGCGTATTCGGCTTCGTTGTTGGTCCTTCTCAATTCATTGAGCTTTTCAAATCCTTTACGATGCATGAAAATTTCACCACGCATTTCAAATTTTTGAGGGAAATTTCCTGTGAGCTGATGTTTGAGGCTTCGAATGGTTTTTACGTTTGTGGTGACATCGTCGCCTTGAATGCCATCGCCACGGGTAATGGCTTGCACGAGTTTTCCATTTTCATAGAACACAGAAATTGCCAACCCGTCGATTTTAAGTTCGCATACATATTCAATGACTTCTAGGCCTGTTGATTTTCGAATGCGTTCATCGAAATCTCTAAGTTCTTGCTCGTTATAAGTATTTGCGAGCGACAACATAGGTCGCTGGTGCTTCACGGTGATAAATCCATCGGAAACGTTACCGCCAACTTTTTGGGTTGGGCTATCGGGTGATATGAATTGTGGAAATTGAGCTTCGAGATGCATCAATTCATTGAGCAATTGATCGAATTCAAAGTCGGAAACAACAGGTTCTGCGAGCACATAATACCTGTAATTATGGTCGTTTAGGGTATTGATTAGGTGTTCAATGCGGAGTTTTGCATTTGCCAATTCCATATGTCAACGAAACTACAAAAAAATCTTTGGGCGTGCCGATTTTTGAGCGCTCAAAATGGTTTGAGTTATACACAATTCATGTCATTTATTGAACAATTGATAATTTATTCACAGATAAATATGTTTTTTGAATCATGGAATCTCAAAAAATCGCCCCAAACAGAGTGGTTAGTTTAAGCTATTCTCTGTCGTTAACGAACGGACAAATTGCAGACGAAGCGACTGCTGAACAACCTCTAGTGTTTATTCACGGTGTTGGTCAAACCTTGCCTGAATTCGATGCGCGCATAGAAGGATTAAGTGTAGGAGAAGGATTTTCTTTCACGCTCACAGCAGAACAAGGATACGGAGAGTCTGACGAACGTTGGATTATCGAGTTGCAAAAATCTATTTTTGAGGGACCAGAGGTTCCTGCCGATATTTTGCAAATAGGTGCAATTTTGCCAATGCAAGACCAAGATGGCAATCCGATGGATGGCAAATTGGTTGAAATTGGTGATGATACCGTGAAACTAGATTTTAACCACCCTTTGGCTGGTGAAGCTTTGCATTTCACTGGTAAAGTTGAATCTGTAAGAGAAGCAACTTCCGACGAATTGGATCATGGCCACGTTCATGGACCAGGCGGGCATCAACACTAAACAAAGGTTTATAAAGGTTTATGAGTGTTTATAAAGGTTTATGAGGGTTTGTAACTCGTAAACGGATAAACAGATAAGCCAATAAATCTATAATCCAATTAGATCCTTGGATCTAATTGAACACCCAGCT
>CAIRMY010000044.1 GCA_903879775.1 uncultured Bacteroidota bacterium | reverse complement strand
ATGCCAGCAGTAGACAGTGTGAGTCTTGAGGGACTCATGCCTAATCCATCGGGACTCGTAATAATTGAAACGCTTCTGAGTACATTGGCATAATTGAGTAATGGTTCACCCATACCCATATAAACAACGTTATCTAATTTTTTACCGTGATGTTTTTCAGCCAGTTCATTGATGAGCCAAACTTGATCAAAAATTTCGGCAGCTGTTAAATTTCTTTCTCTTTTTAAGTATCCCGTTGCACAGAATTTACAATCTAAACTACATCCAACTTGGCTACTTACACAGGCGGTTGTTCTGGCTCTTGAAGGAATTAAAACACCCTCAATTTTGTTGTTATCGTGAAGATTAAAAACCACCTTGATGGTACCATCGGAGGAATATTGCGTAGTGATAATTTCGGAAATATGGAATGTAAAATTTTCAGAAAGTATTTGTCGTAAATCTTTAGACAAATTCGTCATTTCTTCGAAATTTCTCGCTCCTTTTTGCCAAAGCCACTGCCAGATTTGTTTTGCGCGGAAAGAAGGTTGACCTAAACTTTTTAAAGCGTCAATGAGTTCATCTAAGTTGAGGTCGCGAATATCTTTCATGGCATAAAATGTAATTTGTGAGGTCTTTGTCCCTCAAAAAAATTATTTTTTTCTATAGAACAAACTAATTGGAATTCCTTTAAGAGGGAAAGCTTCGCGCATTTTATTTTCGACAAAACGGGTATAACTTTCAGCAACATATTGGGGCAAATTGCAGAATAAAGCAAATGCCATACGTTTGCTTGGGAGTTGAGTTACATATTTGATTTTCACGAACTTACCTTTTCTACTTGGTGGAGGTGTATTCTCCATGATAGGTAAAAGGTAATCGTTTAATTTTCTGGTAGGAATTTTCTGGGTTAAATTATCGTAAACCTCTAAAATTGTTTCCATAGACTGGAATAGTCGTTGTTTTGTTAATGCAGAGATGAACAAAATTGGAACGTCTACAAATGGTGCAATTTGACTGTGGATATGCGCAGTAAATTCTAAGTGGGTATTTGTTTCTTTTTCAACCAAATCCCATTTATTAACCAAAATTACAACACCTTTTCCGAGACGGTGTGCCATCCAAAATAGATTTTGATCTTGCGATTCTAATCCTTGAGTAGCGTCAATTACAAGAACAACTATATCGGCATTTTCGAGTGCTCGAAGTGAACGCATTACGGAGTAAAATTCAATATTTTCACTCACTTTGCTTTTTCTACGAATCCCTGCTGTATCAACCAGAATGACTTCTTTACCGTATGCTTTGTAAACGGTATCTAAACTATCTCTGGTGGTACCAGCAATTTCTGTAACAATGTTCCTTGCTTCACCCATGAGTGAATTAATCAGGCTACTTTTACCAACGTTAGGTCTACCAACAATTGCAATTCTTGGTAAATCTAGAAGACTATCATCAAGTGGTTGTTCATTTTTAAGATACTCAGCAACTGAATCTAAAAGTTCACCAGTACCAGAACCATTTGCTGATGAAACTTCATATAGGGTATCGAAGCCTAAAGTATAAAATGCAGACGATTCTAAACGAAGTTTATCGTTATCTACTTTATTCACACAAAGTAAAACGGGTTTTTTAGATCGGCGTAAGATTTTAGCAAATTCTTCATCTAGGGGATTTACATCTGTTTGCACGTCAACAACAAAAATGATGACAGAAGCTTCTTCAATGGCAATGTGAACTTGTTCTCTAATTGCAGATTCGAAGATATCGGAAGACAGTGGCACAAAACCACCTGTATCAATTACAGTAAAATCTATGCCATTCCAGTCGGAACGTCCATAATGACGATCGCGTGTAACGCCACTAAAATCGTCTACGATGGCTTTTCTTTCACCGGTAAGGCGATTGAAAAGGGTACTTTTTCCAACATTTGGGCGACCAACAATGGCAACAATTCTACTCATAACTGCAAAGATAAGGCAATAGAACGAGTTTCTTAAAGGAAATCGAGCAGAATGGGGGAATCGGAGATAAAAGGATACTATAAAATATGTTATTGGTTCAACAGGATTGTATAAAGGCAATCGTTGGTTGAGAATTATATTCAAAAGATTCTAAATTAACAAAAGGTATGACGAGTAATTTAAATGATGATACTCTACAAAGGGTTGTAAATATTATTTTATCAACCGTTAAATAATTTCTATTTGTAACAAATCAAATGTAGATTTGTAGTACCTGATTATTTTCAGATAATTTAAATGTCATCGAATAAAAAAGTAATTGTCATTGGTGCAGGGCCTGCGGGTTTAACGGCGGCCTATGAGTTAGCAAAAAAAGGAACGAAAGTTACTGTAATTGAATCTACTGGTTCAGTAGGCGGAATGGCCAAAAGTTTCGAACTTTTTGGCCAAATTGTAGATTGCGGTCCACATCGTTTTTTCTCTAGTGATAAAATAGTGAACGATTTATTTCACGAAGTTGTTCAAGATGACTATACACTTGTAAACCGATTAACGAGAATCTATTATAAAAACAAGTTTTTTGATTATCCCTTGAAATTAGGAAATGTTCTTAAGAATTTAAGTCCCATAGAAATATTCCAAATCCTTTGGAGCTACGCAATTCAAAGAATTATTGGGAAGAAAAATCTTGAAACTTTTGAAGATTGGGTGACTGATAAATTCGGCAAAAAACTATTTCAGATGTTTTTCAAAACGTATTCTGAAAAACTTTGGGGAATTACCTGTGATAAAATTGATTCAGATTGGGCTGCACAAAGAATTAAAAAACTATCGCTTTATGAAGCTGTGAAAGCAGCAATATTTGGCAACAAAGGCAATAAGCATAAAACCCTGGTAGATCAATTCGCTTACCCCAAAAATGGTACTGGAGAAGTGTATGAAAAAATGGCAACCGCCATTTTGAAAATGGGTGGTGAAATTTTATTTAATAAACGCATTTCAGAAATTGAAGTAGACAATGATAAAGTTGTTCATTCAATGACCGATGATTCTGGAATAAAATACACTGCCGATATTGTGATTTCTACAATGCCATTGACATTATTGCTTAAAGGCATGACCGTCATAGATCAAAATATACTTGAGATTTCTAAAAAATTATATTTTAGAAATACAACTTTGGTGTATTTGGAAATTGACAGCGATAAACTTTTCCCCGATAACTGGATTTACATTCACTCACCTGAAGTGAAACATGGAAGAATTACCAATTTTAGGAATTGGTGTACTTCAATTAATAAAGAAAAAAATACAACAATTTTATGCTTGGAGTTTTGGAGCTTTGACCATGAAGAGCTTTGGGGCTATTCCGATGAAAAACTCATTGAAATGGCCGAACGAGAAATTAGAACATTGAAATTGATAGAAACATCTTCAAATGTATTAAATAGTGCGGTGGTAAGAATTCCTAAATGTTATCCTGTATACGAAACGGGTTATATGGAAAATTTACAACCGGTGATTGATTATTTGAAAGAATTTAAAAATCTGTACCCAATTGGTCGTTATGGTTCATTTAAATATAACAACCAAGATCATTCAATTTTGATGGGTATTTTAATTGCAAAACAAATTGAAAGTGGTAAGGATCAAAATTTATGGTCAATTAATACTGACTCAGATTATCAGGAACAAACTGAAATTAATTTAACAGGGTACAATACCTAAAAGAATATTTTCCAAAATAAAAAACCCTCAGCAATGAGGGTTTTTTTATTTTGGGCATTTTTAACTTTTAAGACTAACTTTGCTTTCAGATGCAAAAAACAATCATTGCGGCAATTGGAAATAATTTAGAATTAGGGGCAAATAATGATTTGCTTTGGCATTTACCTGTTGATTTTAAATGGTTTATTTCCAATACGAAGGGGAAACCTGTGATTATGGGCCGCAAAACGATGGAAAGCCTTGGCAAGCCATTGAAGAATCGATTGAATATTGTGTTGAGTCGAAATCAAATCGATACCATTGAAGGATTTCATTTGGTTCATTCCTTAGATGAAGGAATACAGATGGCCTCAGAAAATTCACCTGAGGAAATTATGATCATTGGCGGCGCCCAAATATATTCTCAATTAATTGATTCTTGTGATCGGCTCATCATCACTCATGTTCATGATGATTTTAATAACGCCGATACCTTTTTCCCAGAAATTAACAAAGCACAGTGGAAATGTATTTTTAGTGAAGATCATTTTAAAGACGATACCCACTTATATGATTTTACATTTTGTATTTATGAGAAAATAAATCATTGAAATTTAAACATTTAAAATATTTAATACTCTCTTTATTCTCTTTTGCTTCAGTTGAGGCAAAAGCCATTGTCCCTCAGAATCAAAAACACTTAGTTCATGATTCTGTGCATTTTATTTTAATTGAGGGACTTAAGAGAACACAATTAAAAACGGTTTATAGAGAAATTAATTTTAACGGTGAATTTCCATTTTTTGTAAATGATTCACTTTTAAATCGTTGGGAAAAGCGACTGTCTTCACTGAATTTATTTACAGATGTTGAACTGAGAAAGATCTCAGATTCATTGATCATTCTGGTTACTGAAGAGTTTTATTTTTGGATAAATCCAGAGGGAGGTTTTGCAGATCGAAATTTCAGAAACTGGTTGTCTGATCCAAAATTAGATCGTTTATATTTGGGAGGGGATTTCATTTTTTACAATTTATTTGGATTAAATCATACGTTAACCTTTACAATGGTTGGTGGATTTAATCAGCAATTAGGAATAGGTTATGAATGGCCCAATAATAAATTTGGAGATGGTTGGTTGGGAAAAATTGAATTCAATTATGCCCGAAATCGTGAAATTTGGGCAAGTACAAAAGACAATAGGGTATTGTATTTAAAAACAGAACCCAATTATGCCCAGGAAATTTATTCGGGTGCCCTTAAAATGACAAAGAAAATATCTTATGAAAAAGGACTAGAATTTAATTACACATTTGACCAATTTTCAATTGATAAATCTGTTTTAAATTTCAATTCAAATTACATTGGTGGTTCAAATAAGTTATCTTTAAATTCTCTAAACATTGGTTATATTTATGATTCTAGAGACCAAAAGCATTATCCTGTTAGTGGTTCAGAATTTAGATTGTTTGGAGAGTTACAGTATTCAGTTTCAAATTCGAATCAACAGAATTTATTAAAGACTATCATGTCAAAGTGGAGAAACTTTATTCCATTGAATCGGCTTTATTCGATTGGTACTGTTATTCAAGGTCAATATAAATTTGGCAATTTAAATTATTTACAAAGCCGTCAATTGGGTTACACCAATGATTATATTCGGGGATATGAATTGTATGTAATTGATGGAAATGGGTTTATATTATCTAAAGTTTCGTTGCGCCGAGAAATCATGAACAAAAAATTAAATGTTAAGAGTTTACCCTGGTCTAAGAATTATTCCAAAATGCCTTTACAATCATGGATAACATTTTTCTGTGACTATGCACGTGTATTGAATTTTAGTCAAAATCAGGTTGAAAATGGGAATACTCTTGCGCAAACAAATCTGAATAGTTTGGGTATTAGTCTAGATATTTTGGCATATTACGATCTATTGAGTAGATTTGACATAGCAAGAAATCGTTTAGGGCAATGGATATTCAATATTTCGTTTAAACATGCTATATAAATTATGAAAATTGGAGTGTACGCAAAATCGGTTAGGGATCCAAAGCACAGAGATGCTTTGGCTAATTTAATTCTAACCTTACATAATCGAGGACACCAAATATTCTGTCCGCCTTCTTTAGAAGATTTTATATACATGCAAGTTTCAAATTCAATTGTTCCACATGTTTTTGATTATTTTACAGCAGATAATGCGGGCATTGATGTTTTAATTAGCGTTGGTGGTGATGGAACAATTTTAGATACTTTACAATTTGTAAGAGATAGTAAAATTCCAGTGTTGTCAATTAATACGGGGCGACTAGGGTTTTTAGCAGGTGTTGCAACAGAAGAATTGGAATTTGCCATCGATGAATTGGAAAAGGGCAATTATATTTTGGAATCGAGGAGTCTGCTGCATTTGGAATCAAACAAAGAAATATTTGATTTTAATTATGGCTTGAACGATTTCGTGATTCATAAAAAAGAGACTTCAAGTATGATTGTAGTGCATACATACTTGAATGGAGAATTTCTAAATAGTTATTGGAGTGATGGTTTAATTGTATCTACACCAACTGGCTCAACGGGCTATTCTTTAAGCTGTGGAGGTCCTATTATTTTTCCCAAAAGCGATAGTTTTGTAATTACACCAATTGCGCCTCATAATTTAAATGTTAGGCCGGTAGTTGTGAGTGACGATGTGGTCATTTCTTTTGAAATTGAGGGCAGGGCAAGCAGTTACCTTGCCAGTTTAGATGCAAGAAGTCAAAGCATTACAGGAGATGTGAACATGGCCGTTAAAAAAGCTGACTACTCATTAATTTTGATGCGATTGTCAAATGTTAACTTCATGGACACACTTAGAAGCAAATTAAATTGGGGATACGATAAACGCACTGACGGGTAATGAAAAATATACTTTTCATTCTATTGTTCTTGGTAAACTTTGCCTCTGCACAAGTTCCATCGTTGAACAGTGCAGTTAGATTAGATGTGGCTCAATGGAACATTGAATGGTTTGGTGATCCAACAAATGGTCCCTCAAATCAAACAACTCAATTGAATAATGCAACGCAATTAATTTCAGGTTTAGATGTTGATTTAATGTCGCTCTGCGAAATTAGTGATTCAACGTACTGGAAGAAATTATTGTCAAATTTATCGCAATATTCCGGAACAATTAGTACTTGGATTCAAACGCAAAAAACCGCTTTGATTTATAAAAAAGACATTTTTAAACTCATCTATTCAAAACATATTTTATCGCAATATGAGTCAGATTTTGCCAGTGGTAGATTGCCGTTGGAAGTGGCTTTAGAAACAACTTTAAACGGCAAAACGGATACAATTTACGTTTGGGTCATACATTTCAAAGCAAATATTGGTACAACCACCCAAAAATCAGAGTCATACAATAAAAGATACAATTCTAGTGTGTATTTGAAAAATTACGTAAATCAATATTTTAGAAATAAGAAGGGTTTGATTATGGGCGACTGGAACGACGATTTCGATAAAAGCATTTACAATAACAATACAAGTCCTTTTCTGAATTGGAGGGACGACGCTTCGTACCTAGTTCCAACCTATCAATTAAGTTTAAAAGGACAAAGAACCACAGCATCTTATTCAGATGCCATAGACCATATTGCAGTGACACCAGGCCTGAAAAATTACTGGGTTAAAGATTCTGCATTTGCATTTTATGCCAATGCTTATATTGGAAGTTTTTCATCAAATACAAGTGATCATTTTCCCGTGTTTACCAGATTCTATTTAAATGAACCCAATCTTTTTGTGTCGAAAATAAATAAAGCGCAATTTTTTCCAGACTATTTTAATCAAAGGTGGTACGGAATTGAACAATATTTTTCAAACAAAATTGAAGTTTACAATTCATTGGGCCAGAAATTTTTTGAGGGATATTTTGCTGAATTTATACCCCCAACAAATCAGTTATTTGTGATAAAAATAGAAACGCAGGGTAAAATTGTTTCAAGCAATTGGATAATCAAGTAATTCATTTTTAAATATTATGCTAAAGTGTTATTTTTACACTTAGTATGAGAAAGTTTTTTCTTTTAGCATCCATTCAAATTTTATTTAGTGGGCTGAATGCTCAAAATCAATTTGCTCAAGATTTTTTCAAACCAATTCAACTCGGAGTTGGAGAAACAAAGATTTGTTTAACTGATTTTATTCCAGAGGGAAATGTTATTGCTAGCATTCATCAATCGTCAGGCTTACAAATTAAAGATAGAATAAATGATACCATTATCGTCATTTCAAATGGCCGTTCAGATGCAATGGCAACGCTTGAT
>CAIRMY010000043.1 GCA_903879775.1 uncultured Bacteroidota bacterium | reverse complement strand
TAGCTGGTTGTAATTCATTCAATCTTTTAGAACTCAAAACCTCTATTTGTCGAGGCGATTCTCTTCTTTTTTGATCAAATCTTTGGGCCGAAACTAAAATTTCATCGAAAGATTCAACATCACTTGTATCTATATTTTGTGCCTGTAAAGGCATATACATCAAGGTCATTAACCCCAATGCAATCATTGCTTTTTTTATCATAAATATTGTTTTTTTGAGGGACATTTTACGGGAACATCCATAACCACTGAAATAAAAGCGCACTAAACGCCAAACCAATTGTCCTAAAGAATTATTTTAGGAAAATAAAATTAGCTTTGAAATTTCGGCGGTAAAAAAGGCAAAACAACAAAACCCAATTCTTCATGAATGTATTTCTGAGGATATTTAAAAACTAAGATAGATTGCTTTGATTTATTGATTGGCAAACTTTGACAAATTAAATTCAATTTGTTCAATGTGAATTTCGACTTGGAAGGATGATTCCCATTTGATTTACAATTCTCTGCCAAACGAATTTCCAATTGCTTTTCAACTGTATCGTTAAAGGCTTGTATGCAATAGCCTTCGGCTGTTTTTCGAACACTAATTACGTCGTATTTGTTTTCGCCTAGATGAAACTCATCACCAGGCTGCTGGCCTTTGTATTCTTGGTGCGATAAAAATACAGTTTCAACTTTCGACAATTCAAGATTGCTTTCTCGAAAAGCCTTTTTGAACTCATGTCTTTGAATTTTAATTCCAATAATTTCTACCAACATTGCCGTTGGATAAACAGCAGCGATGAGAATACAGCAAATTGAAATAAAATATTGCTTCATTGGTTAAATGCAAATATATCGAAATCACATTTACAATCTCACTTACTTCCTCACGAACCAAAGAAAAAAACGGTAATCTTTTTGCAATAAATGCAAAAATCAATGACGAATGATTCGCTTTTGAGTTGGTTTGTATTGATTTACTTTCGATTTAAACCATACGGTCATGTAAGGTTTAATCTCATCAAATGACAATTCCATCTCTGGTGAACCATAGACGTAAGGCGTAATTTCATAAGCATTGTAATTCATCGATAATCCACGTGCGCCAATTTGGAAAAATTCTGCAATTGGAAATTCCTCAGGTTTAACCTCAGAATCCAATAGAGCATCTAACCCATAAAGTTTCTTGAATTTCACATAAAGCAACTTTCGGAAATTCTTTTCCATCTTTTTATCAATGACATCAAAAATGCGAAGACTTCTGCCATCATTTAAATCTACAACAGTTGAAACACTATAATAATTGGGATGAGCTCCACCTGAAAATTCACTAAATCCAATGTTAAAGCTAATCAGTGATTGAAATGTATCCAAAACAGAAATATCTGTGTACAAAGTTACAAATCCCGACTTTGATTGAGAATCTGCAATTTCACGGCAATAATCAGCGCCATTCTTGTATACAATTTCATTGTATTTCAGGGCATCGGCATGCAATAAATCATTTAATTTCTGAATGATTGGAGTATCATCGCCATAAATTTCCAAATCCAAAAAATTCACTTCAGTACAAACCGTATCCCAATATTCAACTTCTTTAAGCTTTTTTCTTGCATTTGCAGAATCGCAATTGATATGTCCATAGATTTTTTGCTTGAATGTTAATCCTTGAAATTGAATCGTTTGCAATTGAGAAATTTCTGTTTGAGCATTGGCCAAAGTTGCAGCTGCAAGGAAGATGATAAGCATTAAATTTTTCATAGATTTTAAAATTTCAAATTTCGTTTAATTCTAATTGATTTACATGAATTTAAAAGAAATATCGACAAAGAACTTTTTGAAGCCCATAAACATACTTTTTTTAGGGATGCTTTCTCTGTTACACACCTGCAAAACTTTTACTACCTTTGCAATATGAACGCTGTTTACGTGATTGATATTGTGAGAACCCCAGTGGGTAAATTTGGAGGTACATTGGCATCGATAAGACCTGATGATTTAGCCGCGGTTGTAGTTAAGGCCCTCATAGAGAGAAACCCTACAATAGATTTAAACGAAATCGATGAAGTCATTCTAGGCGCTGCAAATCAAGCGGGTGAAGACAATCGTAACGTAGCGCGCATGGCAAGTTTGTTGGCTGGTGTTCCAACTTCAGTACCAGGTTACACCGTAAATAGATTGTGTGCGTCTGGGTTACAAAGCATGATGAATGGATTCATGGCCATCAAAAGTGGTGAGGCCCACTTAATTGTTGCAGGGGGAACAGAAAGTATGACAAGAGCACCATTTGTAATGGCCAAAGCAGAATCTGCATTTTCTAGAACTCCAGAAATTTATGATACCACCATTGGTTGGAGATTTACAAATAAAGAACTATCAAAATTACACCATCCCTATTCAATGGGAGAAACAGCAGAAAATGTTGCTTCAAAATACAAAATCAGCAGAGACCGTCAAGACGAGTTTGCTTATCAATCGCAATTCAAATGGCAACAAGCTCAAGAATCTTTGCAATTCGTAAATGAAATTGTTCCTGTTCTTATCCCTCAGAAAAAAGGAGAATACAAGTCTTTTAGTATCGACGAACACCCTAGATTAAGTACGGTTGATGTATTGGCTGGACTTAAACCTGCGTTTAAAGAAGATGGCACTGTAACTGCAGGAAACTCTTCAGGCATTAACGACGGCGCAGCTTGCTGCATTTTAGCCAGTGAAAGCATGGTTAAAAAGTTCAATTTAAAACCAATGGCAAGAATTGTAAGTGTTGGGGCTGCCGGTGTTGATCCTTCAATCATGGGAATTGGACCTGTGCCAGCAACAGAAAAAGCATTAAAGAAAGCAGGATTGTCGGTTAACGACATCGATGTATTTGAACTTAACGAAGCCTTTGCTGCACAAGTTTTAGCCAGTGCCGATTTATTAAACGTAGACATGAGTAGAGTGAACTTAAATGGGGGAAGTATTGCAATTGGACATCCATTGGGAGCATCCGGCACAAGAATTTCTGCAACTTTACTTCATCACATGGCAAAACACCCAGGTAAAAAATATGGATTGGCAACAATGTGTATTGGTGTAGGTCAAGGTTGTGCAATTATTTACGAAAATCTAGTTTAATTCATGCGTTACCGTTTAGATTTATCTTACGACGGAACCAATTATCACGGTTGGCAAATACAACCAAACGAAATTTCCGTTCAAGCAGTTATCCAACAAAAACTTTCTCAAATTTGCAATCAACCCATGGAAATTTGGGGCTGTGGAAGAACCGATTCTGGAGTTCATGCAAGCGAGTTTACTGCACATTTCGAACTAGAAGGGGCGCTGCCAAATTTAATTGTTAACAAATTAAATTCAATGTTGCCTTCAGATATAGTGATTACCAATTGTGAAGCGGTTCAAGATAATTTCCATGCCCGCTTTGATGCTATTTTAAGAGAATATCATTACCATATAGAAACAAAAAGAAATCCTTTTACCGACCGTTATTCTTGGCTTTTCGGAACGACATTGGATTTAGACATTTTAAATAAAACTGCTAAAATACTTATTGGCACGCACGATTTCAGGGCCTTTTGCAAAGGTTTACCCCCAGCAGATAATTACCGTTGTCAGATTTTTGATGCCGAATGGTTTACAAAGGATTCTCAGATTATTTTTCGCATATCTGCAAATCGATTTCTAAGAAACATGGTTCGAGCCCTTGTTGGCACGAGTATTTTAGTGGGAACAAACAAATTATCAATCGAAGAATTTAAACAAATTATAGCAACTGGAACCCGTGCTGATGCTGGAAATTCGGTGCCTGCAAAAGGATTAACCCTTACAAAAGTTGTTTATCATTAACGTTCAATCTTCCTTAAAAATTTATCTACGTTTCTCTCAGTTGTTTGAATGATGTAGTAATCTTTGGCTTTGATTTTTTCGGCACTATTCACTAAAATATCAGTCAACTTTGGATCAGAAGCGTAAATTGCACATTTATTCTTTGATATATTGAAAAATACATAATCGTCGCCATAGTTCAGGTAAACATACATGTTTTCACCCGCACGCTTCGATTCAAGCAACATCACGGCCTTCATTTCCTTATTCACTGGTTCACCGGCAATGCTGGCAACGATTACATTATCGTTACAATACATTCCACGCATTTTATTGTCCCATCTAAACGTAGCATCCGATAAAATCAATTTATAATTGGCTTCAGCTTTCCCTTCAAGTTTGTTATTTTTTTCAATTCCTTGAATGATATTTTTAAAGACTTTTGGTTCAGCAACCATTTCACCCAAGGCATCTTTAAAGAAATCGGTATTTAAATCTACGGTGCCTGGTTCTTCAGGATCAATAATTTTAGACTTCAAATACTTCACAAATTCTTCAGGAAGTGGAAAGTCGAGCATCATTGCCAAATTAAAGCTAAAAGAACTATCTCCAGGTTTTAAATCAGCATGACCTGCATTTTTGAATTTGATATGTTCAGATTCCAATCCAAAGTCCATTGGTCCCTCAGCATGAATGCTATGATCTTTTTCATTGAACTGAATGAAACTCCCTTTGGTACCTGCATTTCTAAGTTTATCTTCAGAACCAATCATAAAACTTTCTTTGGTATGATCGTAATATAAAATACCTGTATCGTTCGACACATCATTGTCGCTGTAACGCCTTCTTGCAGAAAACATTAAAGGATAAACATGCGATGAATCATTGGCAATATACAAACCCACAAATTGCTTGGTGTTCATTTTATCGCGAGGGTTCGTCAGAGGAATAACCACATCTTTGGGATCTACATAATTTTTAAATTGCAACCAAGCCGATGGCAAAACATTTATAAACGTGTGTAATGGTTTCACAAAACCCATGAATTTAATCAGTTGTTCATGACTTTCAATTTGCGCCAATCCTTTATAACCAATTTTTTTATCGAGGGTAAATCCTTTTTCTTCTTCAATTTTACCAATCCCTTCAATGTGCTTGGCACGGTTCACTATGACGCTATCGAGCAAGAATTCTTGTCGTTTGGCCAATTTATCGACGTATTGATAATATCCAGAGCCACGCACACGATTTCTACCGTGGATTTTAATTTTCAACCGGTAAATTTCATGGAATTTATCATCTCTATTGGCAATGAGTTTGGCACTATCTAATTCATCCATGTTGGCATTTTCTCTGATTGTGGCTTTGCCATCTTTTAAGAATAATCTCGAGTCTGCAATGTCTATGTATGGAATTCGCTCAGCCTTTAAAGTATAATCCTTTAAATTATAGACCGCCTTAGGAGATTCGAATTTTAAAGAATCTTGAAGAACATTTGTGCTCAAGAATTCCGGGGTAATTCCACCCATTCCAGCGCCAACCCTAGCCTCTATGGTTTGACCATCCATATTCCATTTATAATCACTCAAATTGGTTTGATATCGATTAAACGGAAAATTGGTAATTTGACCAGATTCGTTGGTGGCAAACTCTCCAACTCTCTTAGCAAAATCCATTGTCCCATGAATATTTTTACTATTAAATGCAATTTTGGTTGAATCTGCTGTAAAAATAGTTAACTCCCCCACTTCAACTTTTGCCTTTTTGGGCGCAAAAACCATTTCCTTACTTTTAAATGTTGCCAGATCCCAGCGCAACAATCCATCTCCAATAACTTTTGAAGGACTTTGGGTGATCATACCTTCAAAGTCATACCCAAAATTAAACATTTTAATGGGTGATTTCCCTTGTGAGATTGAGTATTTGTCATCATAAGGCATCCAATTCAATGAAGCATTTACAGCATGTATTTCAGGATATTTAGCATTTTCTAACAAATCATAAGATTTTACTTCTCCTTTTGCTTGTTTAGGCAATAACAGAATTTTATCAAATTTAGTGACACTCGATTCATAATTAATTTCACCAGTTTCACCATAGAATCCCATTTCGCTGAGATTCATGGTCATATCGCCTTTGCCTTTTCCTCTGTACATTGGATAACCACCATTGGGCGTGTGTTTTACAAAACCTAACGAGTAATCAGGTTGAATATAAGCATAGTGTTTAAAGTCTGGAAAAATGCCATCAGAATAAAACATTCCATCGAAGCGCAATCCTTGAATGGTAAAATTATCTAAGCTATCAATTGTGAAAGGATCCACCACAAACTTAAATACGTCTCCCTTATATTGACCACCATGGATACTTGGCTTATCATATAAAATATCACTTCCCTTGTTTGAGGTGAAAATTGGATATTCAGGATAATTTACATTTCCGGATTTGTTATTTGGTTTATCGATGTATAGTGTCCCTCCAATATTTCTTAATACCGATTTAATTGGAATGAGTCTTTGTCCAGATTCATCCGGAAAAAACATTTGCATGGAATCAATATTTGCAAAATCAATTTGGAAACGGGCATAATTAAAATTAAAACGTTGGCCATAAAAATCGAAACGTCCTGCACGAACCATCCCGCCAAAGCGCAAATTCCTATTTGAGGTTAAGGTTACTTGCTGATCGAAGGGCTTCACGCTCACATTTTGAGAATCAGAGAAAAAGCAACTTCTCACCCCTTCAATGTTCATTTCGTTGCTCAATAAATTTAGCGTTGCATTTGGTTTAGCAGCAATCACAGAGTTCAAACGAATGACATCATAATCGATTACTTTTCTATTCATCAAATTGTATTTAATCAACTTACGATTAATTGAAATACTGTCATTTTTAAAGTTATAATTTACAAATCCAGCATCGTGGAGGTCAATAAATAAATGTTTTGAATTGTTAGGTTCGGCTTTATAAAACGCACAAAATTCATCCAAGGTAAATTTCAATCGGGATTTAAAATCAATGCCTTTTTTTGCAGCAGCTCTGCGGTCTAAAAGTTCTTTTGTTTTAAATGGTATAAGCGATTTATCTGAGTTCTTGTTCGCGTACAGGGCTTTGATTTCTTTTTCCAATTTTTCAGAAACTGGATCGGCCGGTGTTCGCTGATAATATGCATATATTTGTTCAATTGGGTTGTATTTAAGTGGACCTTGCCATTTTTCATAAATCATATTTCTGAAAAAATCATTCGATTCAAATTTGACAGCTTTATCATCGTTCAAATTATCAAAATCCACATAAGGTTCATCAATTTTCCACTTTAATTGCTCCACGTCAATACTCATATTGTGATAATCATCGGCAAAAGCACCACGCATAAGCCCGTCTTCACCACGAGTGACAATCAAACGATTTTCCTTGAAAATGAATTTCACTGTAGCCGATGGGTGACTGATGGTTTTTCCACTATCTAGGAATAATGTAAACTCGATATTTGAAGAAGACGCCACACCATTTGCAATTCTAAAACCAGTACTTTTTAGGGTAACCTTCTTTTTGCCTTTATAAAAAATATCGATAAACGACGGCTTATTATCAACCGTTGAAGTATTGATTACACCTCCGTTCATGGAGAACCCACCCCTGAAAAAAGATTCTGAACCAACGATACCTTTCACCAATAAATTATTTTTAAATGATGTAAATTTCGGATAACCGCCTGTTTTGACTGTGTTTGAATCCAATGAAAACATCAATTTATCAGAAAATTTGCCTAAAATTGGCTCTTTAAAATATTTCGGATACATTAAACTTACAGTATCAATTTCGTATTGAGCTTTGTTGAAATTGATTGTATATTTTTTAAATACAACTTGGGTTTTATCTTCAGGAATGGCTCTTGAAAAATCGGTACTGCCATATTGGCCATCCCAAATAGAAGTGCCTGGGTAAAAAATACCTTTGGTTTTATAAATGGTAATTTTATCGCTCAACGATTTACAAGAGAGCGTAACATCACCAAAATCTAAGGCAACTTTACCTTTAATTAATTTGATATCATAATTATTGGTATCAATAAACCATCTTTTATTTTCATTGATAAAAAGGGTTTTCGTTGCAAATAATTGCTCGGTAGTTTTTAAAAATTCGAGATAATCTTCACTCGAATTAGAAAGGATATTCCTGGCCACCACTTGCCACTGCGACAAGGTTTTATCGGGCATTTTCTTTTCTAAGAATCGCGTGATACTACCGTAGAAAAGTTTAAAATACGGCAGCACTGGCATTTGATTCGCAAGCATGTCATTCGACACTTGCATCATGAACTTTTGCTGCGCAGGATTGAATTTCCCGTTGAGCCAGTTGTCTTTAAAAACCGCAAAATCTTTGAGTGTTTCTTTATCTTCGACTCCTTTAAATAGACTTTCCAATTCCTGCATGAAAATGGTGGGATCGGCATTAAAACTGCGCACTTGAGCGTGAGCCAAAGGACTTATGAAAAGCAGAAGGAATAAAAATAGAAATTTAATTTTGCGCATAGAACAACTCAACAGAGAAACGTAAAAATACTAAAAAGTATTGTATTAAAGCGGCAATTATTTGATTGCTTTGATAATGTCAAAGAAATCGCGGGCTTTTAGTGCAGCGCCACCGATTAATCCACCGTCGATATTTGTTCTTGAGAACAATTCAACCGCATTGTCTGGTTTTACACTACCGCCATATAAAATAGAAGTGTGATCAGCAATGGTTTCTCCAAATTTTTCTGAAATTAAAGATCGAATGTATGCATGAACTTCTTCCGCTTGATCCGATGACGCCGTTAATCCGGTTCCAATGGCCCAAACTGGTTCGTAAGCAATTACAATCAATTCCATATCTTTTGGAGTTAAATGAAATAAGCCTTCAGAAATTTGATTTTTAATTACATTAAAATGATCACCAGATTCTCTTTCGCTTTGTGTTTCACCAACGCAAAATAAAACTGTTAACCCTTGATTTATCGCTGCACTTGCTTTTTTTGCAAGCATTTCATTGGTTTCATTGAAATATTGGCGTCGTTCGCTATGCCCAACAATGACATGGCTCACGCCAACTGATTTTAACATTGACGCCGATAATTCTCCGGTAAATGCACCATTGTCTTCGAAATGACAATTTTGAGCACCCAATTTAACAGTACTGCCATCCAACAATTTAGAGGCTGATGCCAAAGCTAAATAAGTTGGACAAATTATGATTTCAGCTTTATTGGTATTTTCATCTCTAACGATTCCGCGAATTTCAGTAATCAACGCTTGACTTTCTGTCAAGTTCTTGTTCATCTTCCAGTTACCTGCAACAATGTTCTTTCTCATTACTGCAAAGTTAGACAATCTATTTTAATCCAACAATTCTTGAACCCATGACATGGCTAAATCGAATTGTTCTTGTGGAGTTAAATTTGAATTATCTAAAACGTGATAGCTATCATTTAAGGTTAGTGGACTATCATCTCGACTCGAATCAAGGTTGTCTCTATCCATTAAATTTTGACGCACATCATCGAACGATACTTCTTTGCCAGCGGCAATCATTTCTTTGTAACGGCGTTCAGCCCTTACTTCTGAAGAAGCAGTCATGAAAATTTTCAATTCTGCAGTTGGAAACACCACGGTACCAATGTCCCTCCCATCCATGACCACCCCTTTTTGGGCACCAATCAATTGTTGCATTTCGACCAATTTCTTACGAACTGCAGAAATTTTCGCCACTTCACTCACTTTGGATGCAACCCTCAATTCTCTAATTTCGGCATCTACATTTTCACCATTCAAATGAATTTCATAGCGATCTTTAATAACAGATTGTTTAAATTCTAAAGAAATTAGTGCTAACTGATTTTCAACCGCCTCTTCATTTAACACATCGATATTGTGATTCATTAAGAATAATGTCACAGCCCGGTACATCGCACCGCTGTCAATAAATACATAATTCAATTTTTTGGCCAATTCCTTTGCCAAAGTTCCTTTACCGCAACTGCTATAGCCATCGATGGCAATGTTGATTTTGTTACCCATAATTATCTAAAAAAAGTTGGAATGAGGGAAATTGAAAACATATTCGAGCTAAATCCAGGAAAATATGAAGCACTTCCATAAGTAATATGATAATTCAGCGCTTTAAATCGCATTCCCCAACTATATCCCGCCATGCCTTTATAAACCTCTGAAGCCATTTCAACTCTACGCTGATGATTGTACCCGGCCAAAAAAGAAAAGTGCTTCCCTAATATTAATTCAATACCATAGCTCGCATGTCTTACTAATTTTTCTCCAAATGAAGCTTCTTGACTCACAACTTCGTTTCCATTTAGATCGATTTGTCCGCTAGACAAATACTGATTGTATGTGATATCGTATCGTTGCAAATTGTGCAATGTTAAATGAAAACGAACTGGCATGTGTTGCGGTTTGTAAGTCATACCAAATTGAATGTTAAATGGAAGTGGTTCTTTTTCGGCATTCCTGTAGGCAATATTCATGAATCCCACATTCTTTATAACCAACCCCAATTGTAATAATGTATCTTTTGAAGTATAATGAGCGCCCAAATTTGTAAAAAAACCGTTTGAAACATAAGGTTCTAAAACGCTGTAGACAAAACCAAGATGCGCACCTACCATTACGCGAGGGTAAATTTCTCTAGAATAACCTAAGGTAAATTTTGTTTCGTTTGCAGAAACTGTTCCCAAAGGATTTTGACCTGCATCAAAGGCTTTCATTGTGCCATAATCAATATATTGTGCCATCACAGAAAAATTATGGATACCTTTTGAATATGCAAAGGCAGCACCACCATTAGAAACCCCTGAAATTAACGACCCATAAGTAGCGCCATAATTTTTATGTAACGTAGCATTTAAGAGTGCTGGATTACTCCCGGTAAACTGTACATCTGAAACTGGTTGCGCAATTAAAAATCCTCCAAATGCCATCGCACGCGCATGCACAGGTGATTCTAAAATTTGATAGACACCTGAACCTCCAATTTGTGCATCGGTGGTAGTTATCAACATCAAACTCAATATGAAATGAAGAATTTTTATTCGCATAGTTGCAAAAATAGGGTTTATTCCGAACTTTGCATATACTATGAAAGGCCTAATTTTCGAACTCGAAAACATCCCTCAAAACGAAGGATTTGTGGTCACACAAGGCACTTTCGATGGCGTTCATTTAGGACATCAACATGTTTTAAAACAGGTAGTTAACATTGCAAAAGAATATCAAAAGCCCAGTTTGTTAATTACCTTCTACCCCCACCCTAGATTGGTCATTAATCCCAACGATTCAACCATTAAAATGCTTTCTTCAATTGAAGAAAAAGCCAAAATAATCTTGGAAATGGGCATTGATTATGTGTTGGTTTTATCATTCACACATGAAATATCACAATATTCACCGGAGAAATTTGTACACGATATTTTAGTTTCGAAACTCAATGTGCAGTGCATGGTGGTTGGATATGATCATCGATTCGGCAAAAATAGATCAGGTGGATTTTCTGAACTTACAGAATTTGCAAAAAAATTCAATTTTAAAGTTAAAGAAATTAATGCTTCTGAAATTGATGAAATTGCCGTCAGTAGCACCCGAATCAGAAAAGCAATTGGCAATGGAAACCTTAGGGATGCGAATGAATTACTCGGAAAACCTTACCGATTAACGGGTATTGTTGTTGAGGGACAAAAACTTGGCAGGCAATTGGGGTTCCCTACTGCAAATTTAATGATCGATGAACCACACAAACTCATTCCGCCCAATGGGGTTTATTTAGGTTTTGTGATTATTCAAAATAAGAAATATAAAATTATGCTCAATATTGGCGTTCGTCCTACAGTTGATGGGAAGTCCCAAACGATTGAAGCTCATATCATTGACTTTAACGAAGATATATACAATCAAAAATTAACCATTTATTTGGTACAATTTTTGCGGGAAGAATTACGATTTAATGGATTGGAAGCGCTCAAAATACAGCTACAAAAAGACGAATCTATCGCTAGGAGCGCTCAATTGTTTTAAACTAATTGCATTTATTTTTGCGTTTTCCGCAATCAATGCCTTTGGTTTTAACAATTTTACGGATACCAGCGAACAAGAACTCGATGAAGAGGAAATCACTGACAACCAAGTGCTTGAGCCTCTTTCTTTGCCTGGATTTTATCCAGAGTTTGACTTCTATTACAACTGGGACACCAATGCTTTAGACCCTTATCGTTTCAATGTCAAGAATTTTCATCATGAAGTTCCTGTAACAATTTTACATACTGAATGCAATTATGTAGTTCCAATTGTTGGACGATTAAACTCAGGATTTGGTTGGCGCGGAGGCACACCACATCAAGGCATTGATTTACAATTAAGCACTGGCGATTCAGTTGCCGTTGCTTTCGACGGCGTTGTAAGAATGAGTCGTTGGTACTCGGGTTATGGAAACTGTGTCATTGTTCGACATTATAACGGATTCGAAACCCTTTATGGGCATTTATCACAACGATTTGTAAAACCAGGCGATTTAATCAATGCAGGCCAAATTTTAGGATTAGGTGGTAGCACTGGAAGAAGTACAGGGCCACATTTGCATTTTGAAACAAGATTCTTGGGAAGACCTATCAACCCGATGAATATTATCGATTTCAAAGGAGATAGTCTCGTAACTGGAACTTTGGTCATTTCAAAAAACTCATTTAACCTACCAAACTCTTACAGCAAGTTTAAGTTTAAAAAAGGCAAAAAGAAATGGCGTAAAGTGAACAAGCGTTACAAAACAAAAAAACGAAAACCAATCAAAAAAGGAAGACATTCAAGCAGTTATAAACACAAAAAAGCAAAGTCCAAAGCCAAAACAAATAAGAAAAAATCATTAAAAAGGCGACATACATTTGCATTTCCCAATTCTAAACACTGTACTGTAGAATTTACAGTTTAATTTTTCGTTATATTTATTCAACGAAATCTTTATTTATTTCAGTTGTAGTCGGTATTTTTGTAAAATCGCGCTGTGAGTATCATTGTAAATAATTTAACGAAAGTATATGGTAAACAATACGCAGTGAATCATGTCTCCTTTGAGATAGGCACTGGCGAAATTGTTGGATTTTTAGGGCCTAATGGTGCCGGAAAATCAACCACCATGAAAATAATTACGGGTTATATCCCCCCTACAGAAGGTGGTGGTACCGTATGTGGTATTGACTTTGTAGAAGAAAGTATCGAAGTCAGAAAAATCATTGGTTACCTGCCAGAACACAACCCACTATATCTCGATATGTATGTGAAAGAATACCTTGCTTTCATGGCAGGGTTGGCCGGAATCAAAGGTTCACAAATCTCAAAATCAGTTGACCTTGCACTCGATCTCACAAATTTACATCCCGAAAAACAAAAAAAAATCGGACAACTTTCTAAAGGTTACCGCCAACGGGTAGGTCTTGCTCAAGCCCTCATACACAATCCTAAAGTTTTAATTTTAGATGAACCTACTAGCGGATTAGATCCAAATCAAGTGATTGAAATGAGAAATGTAATCACCCAACTTGGTAAAGAAAAAACCGTATTGCTTAGTACGCACATCATGCAAGAAGTTGAAGCTATGTGTAGTAAAGTTATGATTATCAACCAAGGGAATATTATTGCAAACGACACCATTGAAATCCTTCAAAATTCAGGAAACGACACTTTGACCGTGATCGTTGAATTTGGAGCTCCTTGTTCGAAATCTGACCTTGCTAAAATTGAAGGAATTCTCTCAATAGAAAATATTTCTGGTAATCGTTGGAGAATAAATGGCAAAAGCAGTCATATTCGCCAACATTTATCTCAATTTGCGATGAGCAAAAACATTGAAATTTTAGAGTTAACATCAGATAAAAACTCCCTCGAAGACATTTTTAGAAATTTAACAAATCATGTGGGTCATATTTAAAAAAGAAATCCGAAGTTTCCTTGGTTCATTCATTGCCTACATTGTTATAGGTGTTTTTTTATTGCTTACGGGACTCTTCCTTTGGATGATTAAAGGCAACAACATTTTCGACTTAGGCGTTGCTAGTTTACAGGTGATGTTTGAAGTTGCTCCTTTTATTTTAATTTTTTTGGTATCGGCAATTACCATGCGAAGCATTAGTGAGGAAAAAAGATTGGGGACACTCGAAATTTTAACCACAAAACCAATTCACGACGTTCAAATTATTGTAGGGAAATTTTTAGCATCGGTTACACTCATACTCATTGCCATCGTTCCCACCCTGTTTTATTATTATGCCATTTACAATTTGGCTTCACCAGTTGGAAATATTGATACTGGCGCTACGATGGGAAGCTATATTGGACTCATTTTACTCGCCGCTTGTTATGCAAGTGTTGGAATGTTTAGCAGCTCACTCACCGACAATCAAATTGTAGCTCTAATTACCTCTATGCTCCTTAATTTTTTCTTTTTTGGTGTTTTAGGGATGCTTGGCGACATTTCGTGGCTCACCAATATTGGGAAAAGTTTAGAATGGTTTGGTTTAGAATTTCATTATGACTCAATTAGTCGCGGGGTCATAGACACCAGAGATGTCATTTATTTCCTTGGCTTCATCTTCGTTTTCCTGGGTTTAACAAAAATTGTTTTTGAAAGTAGAAAATGGTGATGAAAAAGACAAACAAAAAAATACAATCTTATATCAATTTTGGGGTTTTATTGCTCATTATCATCATTGGCAATACCCTAAGTTCGGTTTATTATAAACGTTTCGATTTAACAAATGAAAAACGATATACATTGAGCGAAACAAGCATAAAACTTGCCAAATCTCTCAAAGAAAAATATTACTTTAAATTGTATCTAGATGGTGATATGTCGGCGAAATTCAAGCAGTTAAAACTTGAAATTAGAGACATTGCATACGAGTTCCGAGAAATTTCTGGGAAAAATCTAGAAATAG